>JAUWOI010000003.1 GCA_030612185.1 Anaerolineae bacterium | reverse complement strand
AGCCGGCATAATCGGCGATCTTGCGTGCCAGTTCTGGTGGCGCGGGCTCGGTCGCTGTCGCGGTGGCTGCGTCGTAGTGGAGCAGCACCAGTTTTGGCAGCCCGGCGTCGTCGTCTACCTCGCCCGCCTCCTGGGGAAAGGGAACGACCTTGAAGATACCGCTCTTCCAGACCTGGCGGATACGGCTGTCTAACTCCTGTTTGGCCTTCGTGCGCCCCACCATTCCCATCTCATCGGTGACGATCTTGTTCAGCGAGGGCTCCGTCTTGAAGCGGTAGCGATGACCGTCCCACTCAAAGAACCACCCCTTGTCGTAGAGACGTTCGGCAGCCTTATGGGCTAACATCGGGTCGTCGCCCGGGATCAGCACCGCCAGAAGCAGGTCGGCCGGGTCCACGCCGGAGGCGATCCCCTGGGTAAGACTGTGCAGGAAAACCGCCGTCGCGACGCGACGGGTGGTAGGTGGCTTGCCGGCCTCCAACAGGGGCTGATCGAAGACTTGAGCGTGGGCGGGCGAGCCTGTCTTGGTGCTGATAATATCGGCCTCGACGACCTGCTTGAAGGCTGGACGATCCAGGCGGCTGGTCAGGTCATTGGTGATGGACTCGACGCCCAGATCCAGGTGAAAGGGATGGATCAGGTATGTGTCGGGAGGGCGAGTTTCCCACAGGCGGCGGATGACCATCGCCAGCAACCGCAGCGCCCCTCGGGTCTTCTGGAAGTTGGGGATGGTCGAGGTCTTGCGGTTCAGCGTGTTCAGTAACTCGGGATGGAAGGGATAGTCCCCGGCTATCTCCTCGGCGTACTCGGCGCGAACAGCCCTCTGGGGCAGGTTGGCGCCCTGCTCTACGAGTTGGCGATACGAATTCGTATACGCCCTGGCGGTCTCACGGGCGCTGTCCCGATCAACAGATTTGAACAGGCGGTGTGTCACAATGGCTGAGATCTCCGTCTCCTCTGTCGGCGTGATCACCCGCTCCTGGCGGGCCGATACGCGCCGGGCTTCGGCCAGGTCGTGGCGCAGTCCCTCCGTCTCCTTGCCAAAGGCGTCGCGCGGGTCGGACAACGTCAGCACCACGACCACCCGCTCCTTGCTGGCGGCAAACTCGAACAGAGACATCAGGAAGGCCACCGTCTGCTCGGCCAGGTCAGATTTTCCGGTGACGGTGGGCACGGTTTTTGCCGCACGCAGGTGGCGCGCGACCTCGTCGAGCATGATGAGGGTTGGTTCATCGCCGACCAGTTTCTCCAGCAACCCGGTGCCGGGTGCAGAACGGTCTTGATCGCTGCCGGAAGCGAAAGCATACCCTGCTGCGCCGCCCAATTGATAGGCCAGTTCGCCCCACAGCGTGAAGGTGGTCACATCCACGTGATCGAGGCCGTCGCGAGGCTGCAGGTCCGACCCGACAACGCCGACCACCCGCACTACTCCAGGGGTGGGGATCAGGGCTGCGTCAACGAACGACGCGCCGGGTGCGTGCCCTCTGGCTGCGTGGTAGAGGCCGATCAGGTTGTGGGTCTTGCCGCCTCCAAAAGCCGTCTCCAGGCGAATGATGGAGTTGTTGGCTGCCTTCGCACCTGTCAACCGGCCCAAGGCCTCGTCGAGCAGGAGCCTCAGCCCTTCTGTGGGGTAGGTGTTGTCGAAGAACGTCGCGGGATTCTGGTAAACAGAATCGGCCTTATCTTCAATGACGTCTTTGAGACGGGCAGCGAAGATCTCCTCTCTCAACTCTCCCTTCAGGACTTCGGGTCGCGGTTCGCAAGTATCAAAGATCGTTTTCATAGGAACCCCTGTTCATACTGAGTGTTGTTGCGTCCCTAGTATAGCATAGCCTCTCCTGAAGTGCAAAACGGCTCACGTCACAGGGTGCATTTCAATTTGGGGGCGAACCCTCCCGCAGGCTCCGCAAGCACAGCAACGCTTGCCCAAGCCACTTGACAGGCCGGAAAAGCGTAGGAAACACCTTCAGGAGCCTGCGGGAGGGTCAACTTGCCCCAGGACTGAAATGCACCCACGCCACAGAGCAACGTTCACCGCCCCAGAGAGCATCTGAGAGCAGGATTATGTGCTTGAGGACCTGCGTCTTGCCCGAAGGGGAGAAGCAGAGTAAAATACGGGAAGCCAAGACTGTCACCATCTGCTACTCTGCTACAATGAGATCAAGCCATCTGTCCTTTTGAACCAGGAGGATATAGTGAGCAAGTTTCTGGACTTCTTGTTGGTGCTCCTGACCCAGTTTGCCGGGGGGCCTGGCAGAATAGAAAATAACCTCATGCGCTTTGGTCTGGCGGCAATACTCTGGGGGGCACTTCTGATAGTAGCCTGGTCCAGACAGCGCCAAGGTGATCTGCCGCGTGAAAAGTTGCTGGTATGGGGCTTTGGCCTGGGCCTGGCACGCGAACTGTTCATGTTTGGCTTCGTCTCCCTGCAAATACTAGGCATAGTAGAACGTGAATCGGCGTACTTCATTTCCGCCCCACTGGAGCGCGCTCTGGCAATGGCGGCGGTTGTGATGGTCGCTGGCTCGTTCTTGCGATACATTCTGGATGACGCTCGCCTGTCACGTCGCTATCTGCAGATTGGGATGGGGACAACGGGTATCTGCTACCTGACCACATCCTGGTGGTGGGCCTTGTACATCGCGGCCAACCCATGGAGCAGTTTTGGACAGACCTGGTGTGCATGGCTCTTTCGATTGACCGCGTCTGTGTTGATAGCCATTCCTATTGCTCTCTTGGTAAAGAAGCAGGGATGGCTGCGCAACGTAGTGGTAGTGGCGCTGACATTCTTCTTCCTGGGTGAATTGCTAATGCTCGTTAACCTGGCCACGGATGATGTCTACACACATGTGCTCTGTCCCATCTGCCACACTTTCCACATTTTGGCTATCCCCCTGCTAGGGTATGTCTATATCCGCGAGCAATCCGTCGAGAGAGATCGGGCGCAGAGGGCATTGCGAGAGAGCGCAGAGCGGTTTCGAGGGATCATTGAGGGTACACAAGCAGGTTACTTCTATATGGATCGAGACGGACGGTTTCAGCACGTCAATGATGCCTGGCTGCAAATGCATGGGTACAGTTCATCCGACGAGGTGATCGGCCAGCATTTCTCCCTGGTTCAGGTCGAGTCGGATCTGGAGGAAGCGCAGAGAGGCGTGGAAAAACTGCTCAACGGTAAATCCATCTCAACCGGTGAGTTGACACGACGCCGCAAAGACGGATCCGTTGGCTACCACACATCCTCTGTCGCTCCTGTCATACGGGGTGGCGAGGTGGTAGGGCTGGAGGGGTTCCTCATAGACCTCACCGAATGGGTGCGGGCAGAGAGAGAGGTCTGGCGCCGCAACGAGGAGTTGGTCGCCCTCAACGCAGTTTGCGCCACGATAAGCCAATCACTTGACCTGGATCGTACGCTGAATGCGGTCCTGGACAAAGTGTTGCAGGTGACAGGTGTGGACGCGGGATGGGTACACCTGCTTGACGAGGATGGGGACGTGCTGTCGCTGGTCGCTCAACGTGGGTTCATCCAGGAAGTGGACAAAGAGACACAGACAGTCAAACTGGGCGAAGGCGTGACCGGTAGGGTGGCACAACTGGGACAGCCCATCGTGATGGGCGAGGCCTTGGATGAGTCCCAGTTCAGTATAGAGATCGGCCAGCGGGCAGGGCTACGCGCTTTCGCGGGCGTTCCCATCAAGTCGAAGGACAAAGTGCTGGGGGTGCTGAGTGTCTTCAGTCGTGTTCCTCGCGAACTGAGTCATCGGGAAGTGCAACTGCTCATCGCCATCGGCCACCAGGTCGGCGTAGTCGTTGAGAACGCGAGACTGGCCGAGGAAGCGTCCCGAGTGGAGATCCTCCAGGAACTGAATCGTCTGCGGTCGGAGTTGATCGCCAACGTCTCCCACGAACTGAGAACTCCCCTGGGACTGATCAAACTCTCTTGCACTTCTCTGCTGGCGGAAGATGTGGACTTTGATCGTGAGATCCGGCGGGAGTTTCTGCGCGGCATTGACGAGGAAACGGACAGGCTGGAGAGAATCGTTGACAACTTGTTGGATCTCTCCCAGATAGAGAGTGGGCGGCTGCGCCTGGACAGATACCCTACAGATGTGGGATGTCTTGTCAGAAAGGTGATAGGGAGCATGGAGGCCCAATCTACACAACATCGCTTTGTCCACGACTCACCCTCCGATCCGTTGGTGGCGATTATTAGTCCCAAACGTTTTGAGCAAATGCTGCGCAATCTCCTGAGCAATGCCATCAAGTACTCACCTGAAGGAGGAATCATCACCATCCGGGGGTCTGAGGGCAAGGGGCAACTCACCATCCAGGTCAGCGATCAGGGGATAGGTATCCCACCAGAGGATTTGGAGCGGGTGTTTGAGCGCTTCTATCGGGTTGAGAACGAGGCCACCCAGAACGTGGGGGGGGTTGGCCTGGGCCTGTCTGTCTGTCGGAGCATCGCAGAGGCCCACGGCGGGCGCATCTGGGTTGAGAGCACGCTCGGAGTGGGGAGCACTTTCTATTTCAGTATGCCCGTCGGCGTCAGGCCAGAGGCCCCTCCCGACCAGCCAACACACCTGTCGGCTCGCCCCTGAGTCTTTCGGGAAGGCAGGGGCTGAGGGACAAGATGGCATCTTGTCCTACTCTCGGTTCATTTTCGTCCTTGGGGGTGAGCCGAGGATCGTGGCGACTGCGTCCGGTTTAATTCCGAAGGAGACAAAGCATGAGCAAGGATAGAATTCGCATTCTGGTGGTAGATGACGAGCCTAGATATGTCTGGACCATACAGGCCAATCTGGAGGCCAGGGGCTATGAGGTACTCGTGGCGAGGGACGGACAGACAGCTGTAGAGATTGCCGCCAGTGAGGAGCCAGACCTCATCATTCTGGACATCAAGATGCCCGGCATGGACGGTTACGACGCCTGCTGGCGTATCCGCGAGTTCTCAACGGTGCCGATTATCATGCTCACCGCTCTGGCAGAGGACGCCGACAAGGTAGAAGGCCTGGATATGGGCGCCGACGATTACGTGACCAAACCTTTCAGCGCCGACGAGCTTCTAGCCAGGGTGCGGGCTGCACTGCGGCGTGTCGAATTCTCAGAACAGAAGGAGCCCCGTCCCCCGTTCCAGGCCGGTGACCTGCTGGTTGATTTTGAGCAGCAGCGAGTGTACGCTGGCGATCAAGAGGTGCATCTGACTGCCAAGGAGTATCGTTTGCTCTGCGAATTGGTCGAGCACGCTGGACAGGTGCTCGTGCCGGAATACCTGTTGGAAGAGGTGTGGGGAATGGGACACGAGGAGGAAACGCTCCTGTTGCGCCAGGTCATTCACCGCCTGCGCCGCAAGATAGAGCGCGACCCGAGAAATCCGCGCTACATCCAGACCCGGACAGGGATCGGCTACGTCTTTATCCCCTCATAATAATACCGGCATCTAGATTCCTCGTCCAAAAATGCCACGCACTTTGCAAGTGCGTGGCATTTTTCATTACGGGTAAATTCAACTGGCTTTAACAGATTTTTAATGAATTTATAATTGCGTTATGACCGTGTAAGAGGCATTTATAACACGTCTGTAACACGGGGAAGGTACAATTTGAATCGTACTTTAAGTGCTCACTCGGCATATTCAACACTGAGTCTACACGGAGATGTCTATGGAAGTAAAATCATATTGAGAGAGCGATCTATTGGTGTAACCAAACCTGTTTCTATGTGTATATAAGGAGAAAGAAACGATGAAGGCTACGAAAAGCATAATGGGGCTTTTACTGATCGGGGTGATTTTGACGAGCGGCATGCCGCTCGCCTACGCTGGCCCCCCTGAGCCCGAGATGCCTTGGTTTGGGGCTTCAGGCCCCGGACTGCACGTCGCCGACCTCATTGCCGGACGGTATATGGATGATCCTGCCGGCACGGTTCGCGTCTTTAACTCGCGCGAAAAGTTGCACATCCAGGTTGGACCCTTGGATGAGTGGCTGATCAACACGATCCAGATCTATGTCGGCGCAGACCCTGTGCCAACCGTTAGGAGCGGTAATCCCAACCAGGGAGCATTCCCTTACAAGGGAGAATTACCTGAACCAGCACCCAACTATACGCTGGTACTGGATCTTGTGGATGATCTGGGTTTTAGATGGGGTGAACCTTACGAGTACATGCGTATCCAGAATATCGCCGTCCACGCTGACCTGGTCAAACTCGATACGGATGGGACGACGAACGGGCAGACGATCAGAGTCCTCGAAGAGGAGGGCGCGTGGGCCTTTGGGGAGGGCACATTCGACGGAGGGCGGTGGGCCTGGTGGTTCAAATACGAAATGGCCCATCCCCAGCGCGGTCATTTTATCGACTCTCCAGTGGGTGGCCTGAGTTTTGAAACGCCAACCCACGCGGGCAAGACCGACGAATCTGGCGGCTTCGACTACTTCCCCGGCGAGCGCGTCGACTTGGCCATTGGCTCGGTGCACCTGGGCACGCCCCTGGCTGGCCACAAGGTCTCTCCGCTGGATATCTATGAGAACGCGGACACGGATGACCCCAGAGTGATCAACATGGCGCGCCTCCTGCAAAGCCTGGACGCCGACGCTGACCCGAGCGAAGGTATCGGCATCACAGAAGACGTGGAGGCTTGCCTCGACCAGGCGGTGCAAGACCTGGGTTTGACGGGCGTTGACTTTTTTGCCGATGACGACCTGACCGAATTTGTGATCCAGGGAACCATCGCCCAGTGCGAAGGCGTCGAAGGCGTCACCCTGGTCGCGGTCTCGGCAGAGGATGCCAAGGCGAACCTGGACCGCTCGCTGAACACAGACATGTTCCGCAAGGACATCTCCCGAACACCGGACCTGACCAGTTCCAAGTCGAAACTCAATATCATGGGCATGTGGTTCCCGGCCCTCAGAGCCAACAACGATCCTGCCGAATATGTGATCTCTACGACTACGGGGATTACTGCCACTGGCGTCCCGTACTATGATGAGAATGGCGACTTCATCCGAGTGGCCACGGAAGCCAAGCCCATCGTCGTGGTCTATACCGACGGCGTCGAGGAGACCGGCAACGAGGACATCTTTGCAGCCATCTCGCGCGACGACGGCAACACCTTCAAGCGAAAGAATATATCGCGCGCGGCGGACAGGTCTTCCTTCACGTTGGCCAACGGCGAGGAATACTATGGCCAGGCCAAGAAACCGGTTTTCCAGGTCAAGGGCAACAACATCATGGTGGCCTGGACGAGCAAGTTCTGCAGCGGCGGCAAGCCGGCCTATGCGATCACCACCTGCGACGACCCGGACACCGAAGAGATCGAGACTGCCGACCCCGAGACCGGATTATGCCGGATCACGTGCCATGGCGACGGGGATAACGAGGTCTGCGAGCCTGACTACCCCTACGACGACCCCTACTACAAGGATGACATCTGGGGCATTGGCGGCCCGCAGCGGTCCGTGGATTACACCGACCAGGGTTTCCCTGAGGTCGGCGAGGTTCCCTACAGTTGCGTCTGGGTTGCGCGCGGCACCATCGTCACCCAGGGCATGATCAACAGCGGTGGTTTCTGGGCGGATAAATCAGTCGGCGACATCCAGTGGTTCAAGCCCGAGCGGCTGACCTCTGGCCGGCGCGACGCCAACCAGGTCTTTATGGGCGCCTCGGATGGCGCTGGTTTCGCCATCGCCTGGCAGGAAGACCCGGAGGGCTTGCGCCCTGGCGCCGCCGCCGGACCCGGACCGGGGTGGGGTGGCGCGACCACCAACCACAAGACCGACATCTGGTACAGTTACATCACTATGGCGGATTTCCGCACGGTTGATGAGAACTTTGTGGCTGGCGGGGATCCCCAACACTATGTTCCAGAAGATGAAGAATTTGTCGGACGCCCCAAGGCCCTGGTTCCCATGTCTCTGCCGGTGCGGCTATCGGACAATGACAATGTCAACACCGACAACCTGCTGGTCGAACTGGGTGGGGACGGCTATCCCGTGGAAGATGAGGCTGGCAACTGGACCCCGATAACGAACCCTGACGCAACGGCAGAGGACGCCGATGGCACGCACGCCTATGCCTACGAGATCGAGGGGTTGTGCGAGGGCTTTTACGATTTCACCAACTATCAGGATGAAGAGAAGAGTGTCTGCATCACCGAGGACGGCAGGCTGCTGGACGGCAACACCGGCGCTTCGCGCGCGAACGTCTTCCTGCAGACCTACACCAAGCCGGACGGCACCAAGAGCGCCTGGGCGATCCTGGCTTACGAGGAGACCAAGGGGGCCGGCATCGGCCCGCCGGACCACGAACTGGAAGGCGGCCCCTACGGCGATGCGCCCTTGCCCGAAACGGGCAAGAACGCCATCTACCACAGTTTTGATTTCCAGAACCCGGACCTGGTCAGCGCGGGGAATATCATCAACCTGCCCGAAAGGGATGAAAACGGGGACCTGATGTACCAGACAGAGGTCAGCTTGGATGACGACGGCAATGTGGTCTATGGCGACCTCATCCTCGACTACCTGGGCGAGCCGCAACTGGCGTACGAGAACGCGCGCCGGCCGCGATTCATCATCCAGGGCAAGGCCGCGATGGGTGCCTCGGAGACGGTCATGGTCGTCCTGTACAAGGAAGGGCAAGAAGGCATGGGCCGCCCGTCGGACATCATGCTGCGCCGCTTTGTGGCAGATACCCCTGGGAACCCCTATCGGTTCGATAACATCGTGTGCGACGATTGGGAGACTGCCGACAGCATCGGCGAAGACGTAGAAGGCCTGACCGTCTGCGTGGACGGCACCCAGAACATGAGCACCGTCAGTCCCATCACGACAACTCCTTCAATGGGCGACCCCATCAGTGAAGATCCATGGGGAGCCGTCAAAGTGCTGACATGGGAGCAGACACCGGAGACTCTGAACAACGCCTCGTGGGTAAACCCCTACGAAGAGGCGCGCGCCCACCGGGGTGCCATTCGCGGTGACTTTATCGTGATGGGCTACTCGTACACGGCCAACTGGGCGGCGGCCCGCAACGGCAACGACAAGTACGACTTTTACATCCGTCGTTCCTTCGACGGCGGGCAGACCTGGACGACAGACCCCGCTGGCGATGGGGTGACACACTGCCAGGTCTTCAAAACCGTGAATGAGGATGGCGAACTAGTTCGGGACGTTGACGGCAACATCGTGAAAGAAGATGTTTGCACTTTCTATCCCGCGGGTGAATTCGAGGAGGCGCGCAATGTCTCTCAACTACCGAACAGCAAAGAGAGCGTGATCGAGCCGCGCATCGTCGGGGCTCCGGGGACGATCAAGGTAGACGGCGTGTGGACGGGCATCGCCGAGGACAAGCAGGACAAGAACGTGTTCTATGTCAGTTATGGCACGTCCACCAACCCGCCCATCGTCCACGGCGACAGTGACGAAGAACAAGAGTATCCGGCGCCGCTGGATCTCTACTACAGTTTTAGCCAGGACAGAGGCGAGAGCTACGTGGAGGTGGCGTGGGATGTGAACCCCGACAGCAGCGGCAACTGGGCCGGAGAGACCGTGTACCGCTGGGATTTCCTGGCCAAGGGCGAAGCCGAGCAGGGCGAAGCGCAGTTGCGCATGACGCCCGACGGCTCCCGCTTTTACGCCACCTGGCTGCAAGACGCGGAAGATAGCAGCGACATCTTTTTCCGCCGGATCATGTCTCCCGCTTTCCCTAGTAACGTCGCACCAGAACAAGAATAGTACGACGGGAGTATGGGCGCCAGTTGTGCTGGCGTCCATACTCTCTCCAACATATCAAGACAAAAGATGCCGACGCAAGGTCGGTCTCTCATAGGTAACTGCTCGGCCACCCTTGCGAAGGTTACGAATAGCCTTCTTGGTGATATGAATTTCGCCTATTGAAGTCACTTTCGTCTTGAGAATCATCCTCTAACCTTACTCTCTCCTGAGCAGTTACTCTCATAGTAGAGAATAAACCAGAGGAAAGGAGGTGAAATGAGATGAAGAAACTGCTTATTTTAGTACTCGTGTTGTTGGTGTTGCTGGCCGTTGTTGTGCCGGTCTTCGCCTATCACGGGGGTGGCTCGAACGGCAACAGCACCGGCGACGGTGTCCCGCCAGGTTGGGCCGACGCAGGCGACGACGATGGACCGCCAGGTTGGTCCAACGTGTGTCCAGGCGAGGGAGGTACTGGCCCGGGCCAGTAACGTGACCCAAATCCGGCGCTGTCTGAGATAGACAGCGCCGGACGGCCACATCACTCATCGTTTTTGGTGCTACTAACCCAGACGAGACAGCAACCTGCCGATAACTAGCAACGACGTCCACACCGTGACTCTCGAGTGACTATGGGCGCCAGGTGGCTGGCGCCCATAGTCGGTGATCTATGCCCTGTAGAAGGTGACGCACACTCTCAATCAACAACAGGCACTCGTCGTTGGGCGAAAACACTCTGGAGACCACCGTTGGGCAAAAACACTCTGGAGATCTCCGGCTGAGCCGTGGGCTGAAGACCCTTCCGCCTTGAGAGTCCGGCGCGGCGTAACACGGCCCGCATCCTGGCCAGGAGTTCGGCGACACTGAAAGGCATGGTCATACAATGGTCGGCACCTGCATACAGACCCCTTATTACCTTGTCGGCGTTCTCCGTCGGGGCGACGAGCATGATAATCGGCACCGTTGAGAACTCGCGGATGCGCTGACAGACCTCGTAGCCATCCAGGCCAGGCATCTTGATATCCAAAACGATAAGGTCTGGCTCCTCCCTGGCGGCAAGCTCTACTGCCGTCTGCCCGTCCCTCGCCACGAGCACTGCATAGCCCCTGGCCTCCAGATTGACCTGCATAGCCCAGACATGTCCAGGTTCGTCATCTACCACCAGAATGTGAGCCTTGCTTTTGTTCATGCTCTGTCTCCTCGTTGGCTGGTCAGTATAGAACGCCCAAGCGGCGCACTCATTGCAGTGCGCCGCTTGGGCAAGCACTGTGCATCATCGGCGGACGATCAGCGGCAAGTATATGCGGTATTTGGCCTCGCCAAACAGCGCGAACTGGGTGAAATGCGTCGTCGTGAAGGTGAGCGCTCCGGACATCGTGCGGACCGGTTCGCCCAGCACGGCCCATGGTCCTTCTGGACCAGAACGTGTCCACAGACGCAACGTCTCGCGCCTCAGTCCGGTCACGTCCGTATCCGTATAGTTCATGGTGATCGTGAGCGGCCGGTTGAATTGGCCCACGGGTTCGCCGAAGCGGGAGGCGGTCATCTCGAAGGCGCGATGTGCGAACAGCAGGCCACCGGGTGGGCCGATGGGTCGTGTGTCTGTGAAGAGCGGCCTGAACTGGAAGCGCGTCGTGTCGGTTACAGCGCCGGGCGGGACGGTGAGCGTGACGCCGTATTGGTGGTGCAACTGGCCGCCCTGGTTTGGCCCCAGCGCCATCGTGCCGTGGGGCAGGGTGACCACTGTGGTGACCGGCCCGAGTTGCATGTAATGCCCCGTCCAACCAAGCATAGCTACGTTGGTGATGACCGTGCCAGGTGTGACCACACCCTCTACCCCCAACCGATATTGGAGTGTCAGCGGCTGCCCGGCGTACACCTGACCCTGCCAGCGCAGCATGTGGCCGTCAATCTGCGTGCCGGTCAGCGCGCCGCTCCAGCCCAGGAAACACACCTGGTGGCTGAAGGGCAATGTGTCTGTCAGGGTGACCCAGCGCCCGTTCATTCCCCCGCCGAACTGGTTCGCCAGGTTGATTGTGATCGTGTAGGTGAGCACGTCGCCTGGTATCACGTGCCGTGCCTGGACCTGCTTGGTTGAGCCGGCCATGGCGCACACCTCGCTGGTCACACTCATCGTATTGTTCGTCGTATCGGATTCTACACCGGTCGTGGCGATAGTCGCCGTGGTAGTCAGCAGTTCCCCCTCTGGCAATGTCTCGTCCGGCTGCAGGGTGAGCAGGACGTGGCCGCAGCACGCATCGGCTGGCCACTCACAGAGCGGGCTGACAAAGTACCAGCTCAACTCGTTGCCATTGGTCACGTCCGGCGGGAGTGGCGCCCCCCAGCGATTCGTGGCAGTGACGAACTGTGTCCCCACGGGCAACGTGGCCGTCACCCAGGCATCCGGCGCCATTTCTGTACCATAGTTAAAGTAGCCAATTCTGACCACGTAGGTCAAATCGGCTGTGATGTGCACAGGAGCCTGCATGTCCAGCGTGAGGTCTATCTCCCCGGCGGCAGCCGCAGCGGAGAGGCCCGTCACCATCAAGATGACAGCAGTTACTCCAAGGCCCATGGCTAGTGCGAGCAATCCGACGCGAGCAATGTGTTTCATAGCAATCTCCTTTCGCTTTCTCCTTGAGTACGTCCCCTCTGTTCCAGGGCGCGCATCTGTCCGTTGTGACGTTCGTCGCCCTCTATGTATGACGAAAGAATGGCCCCAAACCATACGGGCAACTTACTACTTCAGGTGCAACGCACTTTTGCTACAAATCTGCCTGTTCTACGATGCAATCCACTGCGAGTACCACCGCGAGTACCACCGCGAGTACTCGTGGCGGGGCTCGTGGCAGGCTGCTGGACAAAATCACTGAAATGGCAAGAGATAAGTGCGTTGCACCTTAGGACGGCTGCGGGAGGTCGTGGCGCGGGATTTCGAGGGCTTCCTGAACTGGGATCGGGATGCTCGCGCGGGAAGATATGGCGGCCAATCACCCGGCATGGACTGGGGGAGACGCTGGTGCTGACCGACGGCTCTCGCACCGTCAGCATAAGCGTCGTGTGGTTGGCCAGCCGCCGGGAGGGCTGGGGCGAAGAACTGGCGAGATGTTGCCTTCAGGCGGGATGACTGGTACCTAGAATCCTAATTGGAACCAGTCAGTGCCTGTGAAGACGGAGCAGGCGAGCGCCAGGAAGAGGAGAAGTAGAATGATCCCACAACCGCATCCGGTGCAGGATAGCCCTCTTCCGAAGCCAAACCTCTCCTGCAGCCAGTCGAAGATCCAATTGAGGAACGCGAGTTTGAGCAGGCCGGACAAACAACCAGGTCTATCTTTCATTTTTGTCTCCTTTCTTGCTATCTCATTCTCATTAACACACCTCGTCGGGGCGTACCTCCTTGCCGGTACGCGCGGAGAGGTGGGCGGCCAGTGTGAACTGGAGCACTGTTTTGCCGGTGGGGCCGTCGAGCACGGGTTGCCCGCCATCCTGCAGCACATCAATCAGGTGGCGGGTGCAGTCCACAAAACTAGCGTGCCACTCGACCCGCTCGACCTCAATGGGGGTGGTTTTGCCGTCGCGGAACATCATCAACGCTGGCAGGTCCACGGTGCGCGCAGTGCAGCGATTGATGAAGAGGATGCCCCGGTCGCCGATGACCTCCACCCGGTCATCGTCAGCATAGTAGAGCGATTCGATCTTCATATTGGGCGTGTGCGCAAAGTCCAGCACACCGTAACGGCGGGGCGACTCGAACTGGAACATGATGGTGGCGGGCGCATCCAGATACTTGGTGGGCACGACGGGGCTGCGATCAATCCAGGCGTAGACCCGCTCCACCTCGCCCATCAGGTAATATGCCAGGGAGAAGAGGTGGTAACCGTGATCGAAGACGAGGGGACCACCGCCGCACCGCTTCTCGTCGAAGCGCCACAGCCATGCGCTGAGCGGCACCTTCCAGGAAGCATCGCGCATGCCGGTGTTGACGTGCAACCGGATCATCTGCGGCTCGCCAATCTCCCCTGCCTCGATCATCTGTTTGGCACGCACGTGGGGCGGGTAGAACACAAAGTTCTCATACACGCGCAGCACGAGACCAGCCCGCTCGGCTGCCTCAATCATCTGGTTTGCCTCGGCCACTGTGAGCGCCATAGGCTTCTGCACCGAGACGTGCTTGCCCGCCTCACACGCGGCGACTGTCATCTCGGCATGCAGGTGATGGGGCACCAGCAGTTCCACCAGGTCAATCTCGGGGTCGGCTAAAAGATCGTGGTAGTCGGTGTACACCTTGTCCACGCCCCAGGCATTGGCTTTAGCCCGGGCGTTCTTCCGTTTGGTGTCGCACACGGCGACGATGCGGGCGTCCTCCCGCCCGTGGTAGCCCAGTTCGTGTAGGTCAGAGATGCGGCCACAGCCGACGATTGCTACGCCTATGGTGTCCATCAATCAGTCGGCCTGGTACAAGTCGCTCGTGTCAATCATTCGTTCAATCTCACCTCGGAAATACCTGGCGATCTCCGCACAGGCATCGTGATCAACTGGCCCCCCCTTCCCTTCTGGAAGGTCGTATGGGTTGCCAATTACGAAGATGTTCTCGTCGTTGTACTCGTTGGCGGGCGCTGTGTAGTTCATGCTTCCGCCTATGACAATGGCCTCATCAATCACCATAAGTTTGTGGTGTAGTTTTCCGAAGCCCTCGACCGCTCTCGGCAAATAGACTGCTATACCCTTGTCGTGCAGCCAATGGCTCGCTGCCCACCACATTCTTCCCTGGCCTGGATCGAATACACCCCGCAGTTCTCGACCCGCTGCACGTAAAATGGTCATTGCATCGTCAATACCCGAGGAGCCCGAGAAGGTGAAGATAGCAAAGTCCAGCCGGCTGTTGCATTTCAGCATTTGCTTGATGATCTCAAGTTCGGGTGCATCATCCGGCGCAAATAGTATTCGAACAGGTACACCTTCGATGTTGAAGGTTTTCGGTTTATCCCGTTGACGCGGGTTCAGTGCACCGAAGGTACCAGACCGGATCTCGTCAAACTCCGCCTGGTAGGCTTTACAGATGCTCATATTATGGAAGATCACAATATGATTCAGATTCTTGTGTGTGCCTGTATGGGTAAAGTTGGTCGAGCCCGTTAGGACTGCACGGGTTTCTTTCTTGGATTTGTCGCGGATGATGAACTTCTGGTGAAAAATCTTGGGGTTGAAGTCCGCCTTCACGTCCACGGCGTAAAGCAGCAACGCCCTAAGTATCTCCCGATTGACTGTCAGAGGCAGGTCATCGTCGTCCGGGGGAATCGAAGGCGGCAGGGGAATTGGAGGGAGTTCTCTCCTGGCCAGGTAGTCCTGCTCCATAACGAGGCGTACCCTGACGCCGCGACAGCGAGCGTCCAAGATCGCCTGCGCGATGGGTTTCGAGTCCAATTCCTGCACCGCCATATCAAGCGTCTTGTTGGCACCGTTGATGAAATCAAGGATTACTTCCTCGAGATCATCTGGCGCGCCCAATTCTGTTGGACCGGCGAAAGCCTGGATTTTCCCACTGGCGAAATCAGCCATTTTGCTTCCTCCTTTCGTTAAGTCGTTATTACTACTAAGAAACATAGGCGGGCGGTGTCATTGCGAGCGCAGCGAAGCAATCTCCGCCTGGGCCATTTGGGGATTGCCACCGCAAGTACCACCGCGAGTACTCGTGGCGGGGCTTCGTCGCTGGCGCTCCTCGCAATGACAAGTCGGCTGTTTCTTGCACAATGAGTGGTGCATGTGCGCCACGCGTAGCTCAGAATGACGATGCCCGAGTAGTCATGTTCAGTTTTTATAATCCCAGAGGCTTAGACCCTCCCAGTAACTACTCATCTGCTCCCGCCGGACCGCCAGATCCAGCGAATAGGTGGCTCAAAAATGCTGGCGTGTGACCGACAATCGTTAGGAATCCGCGTTTCGTGTTGCCCCTGGCCTGGATCTGGCGATCCAGACCGAGCGGCTGGGTAGTTACCCCTTCCAAATAATTATAGCACGAAGCAGATACAAGCAAAACCTGGAAGGAAAGGGGGAATCGCAACAGTAAGAAGTAGACTCCTTGGCCAAGACACTCGAGACAAACTGCCTGCTGACGTTTGACGCTTGACGTTTCACGTTTCACTGTTCTTCCGCCCGCTCCCGCTCGTACCGCGCCCGCTGCTCCGCCAGGTACGTGGGCACCGGCACATCCCACCATCCCACAGCAGGGCTGCCCGAAAGCGGATAGGTGCGCTCGACCATCACCTCGACGACGGCAGGCACGCCGGCGGCGAAGGCACGCTCCAGCGCGGGGCGCACCTCGTCCGGGGCGGAGACCCGCTCGGCATAACAGCCGAAGGCACGCGCCAGCGCGGTCAGGTCGGGTGATACTGGCTCGCCCTCCTTCAGGAACTCGGCGCCTATGGCCCGCTCTTCTCCATAGACGGCGGCCTGCAGATCACGGATGGCGATCCAGCCCACGTTGTTGGCCACGACGTAGACGGCGGGGATGTCGTACTGCACAGCGGTCGCCAGTTCCTGGGCCGTCATCAGAAAATCACCGTCGCCCACCAACCCCACCACCTGACGGTCCGGCGCGGCCAGTTTGGCGCCCAGCGCGGCGGGCACAGTCCAGCCCATCGTGCTGAACCCGCCGGTGGTCAGGTTGGTCTTCGGCTCGTAGACCATCGCCTCCTGGAACCACTGCGCCTGGGTGTTGCCGGACGAGGTGACCACGATAGCGTCCCGATCTAGGAAAGCACGCAGTTCGGCGATGAGGCGGGAGATGGTGATGGGTGTGTGGTCGGAGGCGGCAAGTTCCCGCACTTGCTCCAACCACTCCTCCCGCAACTGCTGTATCTCAGCGAAGTAGTCGCTACGGAGACCCGAAGGGTTTTCTGAAACCCTTCGGGTCTGAAACCACTCCAACAAAGCCGCCAGCCCCGCCCGCGCGTCGGCCACGATGCCGACCTCCACAGGATAGTTCTTGCCGATCTCGGTGGGGTCGAGGTCCAGGTGGATCAGGCGCGTGGGCGGAATGGCGTAGGTGGCACCATGCCGGTAGGACGAGGTGGTCTCGTCGGCGAAGCGCATCCCGACCGCCAGCAACACGTCGGCCTTGGCGATGAGCCTGTTACCGCAGGTGGTACCCTTCGATCCGCCATGGAAGACGGACAGAGGATGATCCTCCGGGAAAGCACCCTGGCCCATCATCGTGGTGACGACGGGAGCACCCAGGAACTCAGCCAGTCCCCGCAGTTCGTCCCACGCTTCGGCAGCGATCACGCCGCCCCCAGCGACAATCACGGGGCGTTCGGCTCCGTCGAGCAGCCCCCCGGCTTTCGCGATGAGATCGGGATCGGGCAGCACCGGCCCGCTGGGGCGATAGGTATGAGGGTCACCCAACACCACCTCGGCGCTGTCGCACTGCACGTCCATCGGCAGGTCCACGACGACGGGGCCACGGCGGCCGGTGAGCATCTCCGCAAACGCGCGCTGGAGGATACGCGGCAGCCACTCGACCCCCGTGGGCCGCCAGATACGCTTGGCGATGGGCTCGAACACGGCCAGGCTGTCCGCGTCGCGTTTGCGCTCAATCTCCTGCAGCACGCCCCGCCCGGCCATGTGGGTGTGGCTGTTGCCGGTGAGCACGAGCACCGGGATAGAGTCCACGTAGCAGGAGGCCACGCCGATACAAGTGTTCATCGCGCCAGGCCCAATGGAGGTGAACACGGCCAGCGGGACACTGGCGACGCGGTAGTAGCCGTCGGCCAGGTGCACGGCAGCCTGCTCGTGCCGCACCTGCAGCACCTTGAGAGGGCGAGCACGAGGCTCGCCCCTACGATTCTGCTCGATGAGCGCGTCCGAAAGGCCCAGCGTGCCGTGGCCGGGGATGCCGACGATGTAGGGCACGCCCTCGCGGATCAGGGTTTCTACGATGATTTGTCCTCCGGTGAGTTTCATGGCTGTACCTCCGTACAAGTCAAGCGTCAGGCGTCAAACGTGAGGCATTTACACTGAGTCGGATTTTAACATAACTGGCTGGCCAGCGGCGGTGAGAACCATCCCCGGCTGAGGCCAGCCGCTAACGGCGATGCCCTCAATGTTGGCCATAGCGGTCTGGAATTGTTCGCGTACCTTGGGCGAAAGTCAAAATTCCGTGTCGCCGGTGTGCCCTCGGCGTTGTCTGAAACAAAAACCGAGGCGGAGTGGCCCGCCCCGGTGTTCTTACGCATTGCCATTGTGAGCACATTTCACGGCGGCGTGGTTGGTTGTGTGTATCCCGTCTCTGGCATCAAGACCACCGTCGGTGTCTCCTCCGCCGCTGGCCCGGCAACTGGCGTTGGCGTCAAGACAGGTTTAGGTCCCGGCGGTCCCGGCGGGGAGAGGGAAGGTATTGGCAAAGGAGAAACAATTGTAGGCGTCGGCGGCGGCGACTTCGCGAGCAGCGTGGAAAGCAGGCGGTCGGACGGCACCACCGCCAGCATCAGGCAAGCAGCGATAATTGCGACCAGCAGTGGAAACAAGGGCGTTCTCGTTATCTTCTTCACAGATTCATCTCCCGCAGGCCTGATGTGGTTGCACTTACGACGTCATTCACGACGTGTGGCTACTGGACAACGACGGAAATAGGTCCTTTCAGCAGGACGGCCGTGCCATCAATGAAATGAATCGCCAACCACAGGTTGTACGTGCCGGGGGCCGGAATTCTGAGACAGTCACGGTGGTGGAAGTTCTGGCCCGGTACGAAGGACGGGTAGACCGGGGGCGCGGAGAAATAACTCTTCTGAAACTGCCCGGTCTCCTCCACCCACGTTCCGAGGGCGTCGTACTCAATCGTCTCGCCAGACCCATTCGTGATCCACATGTTAAAACAAATGTCTAGACCGACTCCGTACGGGCCGGGCGCACCCTCCACCTGGTAGTCATCCGGCACCAGTCCACGAAAGTCAGCGGCCGGTACCGAAGTCGCCGCCGGCGCTGCAGTCGGTACAGGAGTGGCGGCTGACGGGGCAGCAGTCGGCGCGGAAGGCGGTTCGACCTGCGGCACACCATCCGCGTTGAAGGCGGTGACGATTTCACCAAAAATCCAACCCGGCGTTTCGTCGTACCGGATCTGCCACCAATCGCTGTAACGACCAATCACTTCAGCCTCAGCGCCCGGGTCGAGATAGCCCAGGCGCGTATAGTTTGTGCCTGGCCCGCTGCGGACGTTCGCCCCGTCAGCGCCAGTCACGATGGCCGCCACGACAGATGTTGCCGTCGCAGGGATCGCGGTGGGTTCCGTCGTGGCCACCGGTAACGGCGTATCAGTGAGAGTAGGAATGATGGGCACCGTCGCTGACGGCAACGGGGTGATAGTAGGCCAGACGGTCGCCTGTGCCGGCGTGGCTGCCGTTGTGACCGACGGTGGGGCGTCCTCAGGGGACTGATCACCCTTGTCCAGCCTGAAGCCCAACCAGACAAACCCAATGCCCAGCGCCACCGCGAGAACCCACCCCACGACAGGCAACACGCCACGGCCCCGCCCGGACCGAAAACCTGAACTCCTTCTCATTGGCTATCCTCCAGTCTGGACCCCGTTTTTTTCTCTCGCACACTCAGTATAGCCCAACCTTGCATGGGAGTCAACACTTGCCAGGCAGTTACCCATCATTTTCCGTGGGTGTAATCCTGCACCTCAAGATAGATCACCTTCGGCTCGAAGTCCGCCGTCACGAAGGTGTAGTAGTCCTGGTAACTGTGGGTCGGGGCGGGATAGCGGAAGGCCCACATCGCGACGCACGCACACCAGGGCCAACGTTGGCGGGCCCACTCGTAGGCGCCGATCGTGTACTCGATGCGCTGCGCAGGACGGACACCGCCGGCCCAGCGCGGGTGGTCGTTCCAGCCCGCCTCGGTCACGTAGACCGGCTTGCCGCCATCGTCGTGGGCGACCATAATCTCGCGCAGCAGTTCGACGCGACGGAAGTTGATCACGTCGAGAGCAGGAGCCTCATCCGGCGGCAACGTCAGCCCGTAGGCGTGGACGGCGAGGGCATCAAAGTAAGACGCAGCGCCGGCCTGGTACATCCGCTCCAGGTAGGCCAGGTCGCTCAGGCCAACCGCGCTACCCTCCGGCTCCAGCGTGGGAGCCAGCGCGCCGGCCAGTACGACCACGTCGGGGTTGGCAGCGTGAGCGCGGGGGTAGACCACCCGCAGCAGTTCGACGTACCCCTCAGGGTCCACCGGCCGGTAGCCCCACTCAAAACTGAGATTGGGCTCGTTCCACAAGATGACGTGGCTCACGCGCCCGCGGTAACGCGCGACGAAGGCAGCCACGAACGCAGCAAAGTCGTCGTAACGGTCACCGTCCAGGTAAGTGAAGGTGGTCTCCCGCCCGCTTTCCTGGGGGTCTGGGCGAGCCCACGCCGGCACCCAGCCCAGCCGCGCGATCACGGTCAGCCCCTGGTTCTCGGCGTGTTTGATCACCACGTCACTGTGGCCCCAGGAGAATTCCCCCTCCTCGGGCTCAATATAGGGCCAGGGAAAGTACTCGACGATCCAGGGAGCGCTCAGTTCGCGCACCATCTGCAGCGTGCGCTGGATCTTCCACTCCTCCACCTCATCGGTGAGGCGGGTGTGGACACCGCCGCTGGAATTCGTGGTGACCACCTGCTGGGGCGGGCCGAGGGCGACCGGGAGACGAGGGGGGCGGATGGCCCACAGGATGAAGAGCACCAGCGCCACCCGGATCAGGTGGGTTAGCCGGACGCGGCGCAACAGATTGGAGACCCCTTGCCCTACGGTGGTTGCCAACGTTGCCCACAGGGGCGTAATTAGTTTCATCGCCGTAACCATCGCCAAGTGAGGATAAACAGAAAGGGGAAGCAATGCTTCCCCTTTCTGATGCCTGGCTCCTCGGGCGGGACTCGAACCTGCAACCAACCGGTTAACAGCCGGTCGCTCTGCCAATTGAGCTACCGAGGAACGTTCGCGGCGGTATTATACCTCTAAGAGCCCATCTCGTCAAATTCGCGACTTGAGGGCTCTCTGGCAAATATTGGCCCTGCTGGCCTGGCAGCAGGGCGGCCTGCTCATTCCTTTCTCCTTCAGGTGCAGCACACGGCTGCCTACAGCGGGCTTAGAATCCTCACGTGGATGGCCTTGCAGCCCTTTGGGGCCCTGCTCGACAGCGAACTCGACCTGCTGGCCCTCGTACAACGTGCGGAACCCCCCTCCCTCGATGGCCGAGTAGTGGATGAACACACCTGGATGGTCTTCAGTCATCGCGATTCTGGTCGCCGTCATGCGGCGCCATTCCGCACTCCGGCCAGGCTGTAGACTGGATTGACCTCCCCATCCTGAATGTAGCGCTTCACCTCACTGACGCGCAGTCCTTTCAGCCCCATATCCTCCACCGTGCGCCCCCGTTCAAAGTAGTTGGTGGCGTGGATCACGCAGGCCAACCGAATCATTGCATCAATCGCCCAGGTGTCCACACCGAACTGGACGCCTAACGAGGCCAGGGGCACCAAACTGAAAGGTACGTCTTCAAAGATGTAGCGATGGCGCAGATTGCGCGGTGCTTTGATCCCCTGGTAGCCTGGGTTGCCCTGGATCGCCTCGTACAGCGTCTCCCCTTTCGCCGAGTAAGCGTCCCTTAACCACCTCAACGCCGGTCGAGCGCGCACCCCCATCGCAGCGGCGATGGTCACCCGCTCCCGATCCAGCACCTCCAGCACGTGGGCAGTGGAGCGGGTAACACCTTCTATGTAGAACTGAAAATCTCCCTTGGTACGCTCGATCCACCCAGCGTTGAGCAGTGTCAGCGCCGGGTGAAAGATCGCCCCCATGTTATCTAAACTGGTGTGGAGCACGTTGGGGACAGGGATGAACTGAGGATAGGCTTCGCAGACCGTCTCCAGCACGTGACCGGTGCGCGTAGCCGGCAGGGCGGCCAGGGATACGGCGTTCTTGCGCCGGAAGATGCGGGCCTGAGCCGGGCCGGTGCTGCGACTGGCGAAGACAAAAGTGCCAGCCTCGGCCACGATGACGTCGGCGGCGCAGCCTTCCCGGTTGAGAATCTGGTGGAACTCCAGCGCCCCGCCGGTGCGGCCTGGGTTGAGTATCACGATCTGACCGGCGCGCAGGTGAGGGGCGCAACTACGGGCAATATCCCGGTGACCCGAAGCGGGTACGACGACCATGATTATATCGGCACCATCAAGCGCCTCGGCGATGTCAGAGGTGACGACCGCCAGGCGGCAACAACGAGAGGCGCCGCTTTCGTACTCCAGATCAATCTCGCCGCGCAAGACGATCTCACTGATGCGCTCGGCGGTGCGGTTGTAGAGGTTCACCGTGAAACCTTTGGCAGCCAGGTCAGCGGCCATCGCCTTGCCGCCGTGACCGGCGCCGATAACTGCGTAACGTGTATCATTGTTCATTCAGAATCTCCTTTGTTCAACTTGAATTAGCCAATCCTTCCAGAAAAGTCACCACATTTCGTCCCAAATCCGGCACACAATAGCCGCCTTCTTGGACGACCAGCGTGGGTGCGCTTAGCGTTTGAATACGCCGGCCGATTTCACTGAAGCCGGCCGTTGTGAGATGAAAAATGCCAATCGGATCGTCAATCTCTCTCACGGCAGACAGGATGCTGTCAACACGCTCCGGCACATCAAACGATGGGGAGCGCTCGCCTTGTTTGATGACGTAAGCGGGCCGATGGGCACGTTGCACGGTAGAGTAGATAGTCAGCACAAGGGGACCTCCGTATCGTCAGGTAGGATCGGGGCAGGTACACCTTTTCCACATAGGGCGACGTCATCGCTCTGAGCAGTGCGCTATATCCGACGTCGAACCGCACTTCGTCGCCGACCTCCAGGTCTGGCCCCTTGACGTCCAGAATCAGATGGTCGCTGCTTGCTCCCAGGACGTCTGCTTTTATCCTGGGCTTGATTGCCGATACGTCAACGTCCTGCCTTCCGAGGGCGAGGATTGCCCTCTTCACGTCTCCTTTGTCCTCGAATGCGGGAACGTGGCCGAACGCATCCTGGGCGATTTGACCGTAGGGCCGCGAGGGCTTTGTCTTGAACTCGATCACCTCGGCGACCAGCGTGAACGCGTCCGTATACAGACTGGGAATCCGCTCTCGGGTTAGCGTGTCGCAACCCAGCAGTATCGCCTCGCCGATGCGCAAGTGGTTGACGAGGCCGACGTCCGGCGTCGAAACGGACCACTGATAGTTGGCCGAGTTCCCCCCGGAGACGATTTCAAAGTTGATTCCGTATTTCCGTTGAACGTTGCCGGCAATCGAGGACAACTCTTGCATGTTCGCCTCGGTTGGCCTGACTCCCCCGAAACAGGCCAGGTTTGTTCCTATCCCTATCAGTTTGACGCCTTGCAGGCTAATCGTCTCCTTTACCACCGCCTCGACGTCGGAGGGCAGTATGCCTTCCCGTAGGTCGCCCAGTTCAACCATCAGAACGATCCGATGGATTTTGCCGCATTTGGCCGCGTGCTCGGCAAGAAGTCGGATGACGGAGATTTCGGTATTGAGGCTCACGTCGGCAAACTCGACCACTCGCTCGACCTCGCTGGGCATAGGGGAGCGTATGAGGATGAATTGCGCATCTATCCCGGCCTCTCGCATCTTTTGGATGTTGGCGATGCGCGAATCGCCGAGGGAACGAATGCCGCTGTTGAGCAGAGCACTCGCAATCCTGGGGGATCCACAGACTCCTTTTGTGACAGCAGTGACGCGGATTCCCTTGGAGCCGTATAGCGCCGTCAGATTCCGGGCGTTATGTATCAGTTTGTCGAGTTCTATCTCTATCCGCGGTGCTGGCATCTCAATCTCGAGTCTTTAAGCTGAGTCTCTCAATAGCGCTCTGAATGATCTCACCCAGCAGATCCTTGCCGTCCTTTCCTTCCGCGCGAGCCATCAAACCAACGTAACTGTGAGGTTTTTCCTTGGGCGTGCACATCAGCCCCGCAAACGTGTTCCCCTCCAACAAGAACGGCCCTTCTTTGGTCAATATCGTGTCAATTCGGCCAAAGTCCTTGAAACCCAACACCCGGTAGGCCTGGAGGGCCAACCGCTGCGTCTTATGGGTCTCTTCCGCGGTCAGCGGGGCCGGGCAAAGGAAGGAATCGTTATCGAGTTCCTTCTTCTCAAAGGTTAGGGTAGCGTCCCCTTCACGGCACACGATCTCCAGGGGAGGAAGGACTCTTGCGTCTGCATTGCCCAGGACCCCCAGGGTGATTTCTCTCCCTTGCAAGAACTTCTCTATGAGGACCGGTTGGCCGATAGTCTCGAGTCTTTCCACGACGCCACTGACCAGTTGGCCGTAGTCGTCGACGACGGACGCCTCGTTGATCCCTGCGCTGCCTCGGCCGGCTACCGGCTTGATGAAAAGCGGATACTCGAACGGGGGATCGTCCCTGAATACCTTGCAGTCCTTCTCTGATCTGGCCACACAGAAAGGCGACGGCGGCAGGCCCACTTGCTGCCAGAGCCTTTTCGCCAGTGATTTATCGCTGGCGATGGCTATAGTGAATGTATCGGACCCGACGTAGGATATCTCTAGTTCTTCAAGGATCGCGGCTTCTACCAGGCTGGAAACGTTAAAAACAAGGTCAACCTGTGAGTCCTGCAGGTCTTTGACAAAATCTGGTCCCCAACGGATGCGACGGACGCTATACCCGGCTTCAGTCAACGCTTGTTCGTGATGTTCCACCTCGGCGTCCGTCTCATCAACGACGCCATCAGCACCGACGAACTTTGCCTGAATCGCAAAGTTTCCCCGTTTCTTGTTTAATAAACCAATTCTCAGGCTTGTCATTGTGATCTATCATCCTCCATTCCAATCTACCTGTGAAGACCTCGGAGGTTTCCGTAAGACCATCTTCAGGCTCAAAAACCGCTCCAACCAGCGCATCTGGTCAAGCAAAACACCGTGTAAACCTCCGAGGTCTGCTGCTCTCCCAAGTGGTAAATGCGCCCAAGTCCGGCTCTTCACCGTACATAAACAGGTTCTCGTCGAATGGGCCAGTTTTATTGATGAGACCTCGTCTTACCAGCCAGCAAGCCCCCGTCAGCCATTTGGCGGCACGGGGCTGTTTGAACAAGATTACGGGATGCGTTCGACTGAGCATCGAGGTTAGACGCTTGATCACAAACTCAGCGACACCTCTGAACGATAGGCGGCTCCAATTGAATTGAAGCCTGTTTCTACCATCAACAAGTTCCGGCCCAGCCATACCCACGGTTGGGTGATGCTCACGGGTATATCTGTTCAGGGGGTAGAGCAGAAACCGGGTTTTTGGCGCTCCACAAGCGAAGTAGTATTGTTTGCAGGTGCTCTTCCGCTGCCAGGGAGGTCTTCCTGTACGAAAAACCCGGTTTCTTGGTCCCCACGTAAATGCTTACGAGCGCGTTACTTGTGTCTCCCACCCTCCGGCATGATTGCACCTTTGAGTGATCTGGCCTGAGCAAGTTGCGCACTGGTCACTTCGGCCTCGTACAGATTGGCCCAGCGCAGGTTAGCCTTGGTCAGGTTGGCATCGCGCAGGTTGGCCTCAATCAGGTTGCACCCCTTTAGGTTGGCCCCGGCCAGGTTAGTACCGCTCAAGTTGGCCTCTCCCAGGTATGCCAGGCTCAGGTTGATTTTGCGAAGATCGGCTCCTTCCAGGTCGGCTTTGCGCAGTTTAGCCTTGGAGAAGTTACGCTGCCCCGCCTTGTATTTCCTGACGATCTCTCGTCCTTTCATTTGCCTGCTCCTTAAGCATATACTGAGGTTACCAACCCACAACCCACCGCTATCATTCAATGATTGAGACGTTTCAAGACTGAACGGTTATCCCCCTGATCCTGCTAGCTGACAAAATCACGTAGTTTGCGCCTATACCCCGGAGTCCTCAGAATACGGAATGCCTTTGATTCGATCTGGCGTACACGCTCGTGCGTTACGCCAAGATGTTGCCCAATTTCCCCAAGTGAGTGCTGATTCTGGCCAATTGTCATCTGTCGGGACATTTCTCGTGGCGTTCATCTAAAACACTGTACCTTCCCCTTAACTCAGGTAACTCCGCAGCCTACGCCCGTGATGCGGATGGCGCAGCCTCCTGAGGGCCTGGCGCTCGATCTGACGGGCGCGCTCCCGCGTCACGCCCAGTTTCTGCCCGATTTCTTCTAGGGTGTAACCGCGATCACCCAGCAGACCAAAGCGCAGGCGCAGGACGTGGGCTTCGCGAGGAGGGAGAGCGTCCAGCATCTCCCCCAGTTCTTCGCGCAGAAGATGCTGTTCAGCGCCTTGGGCTGGCGAAGGGGCGGCCTCATCCTCAATGAGGCTGCCCAACTCGGCTTTCCCCTCTTTGCCCACCGGCTTCTCCAGGGAGAGCGGTAACCGCGAGACGCGCAGCATCCAGCGCACTGTGCCAGGCTCTAGCCCTACATCTTCGGCTATCTCCTCGGGGGTAGGCCGACGCCCGAAATCCTGTTCCAGCCTTTGTGCCATCTTGTGGAGCCTCCTGATACGGTCGCTCATATGGACAGGGATGCGGATGGTGCGCCCCTGCTCGCTCAGGGTCCTGGTGACGGACTGACGGATCCACCAGGTGACATAGGTGCCAACTTTGGTGCCCCGTCGGTAGTCGAACTTATCCACCGCCTTGATCAAGCCCAGGTTACCCGCCTGGATGAGATCCAGGAAAGGCAGGCCCTGCCCTCTATACTTCTTAGCAACGCTCACTACAAGGCGGGTGTTAGCCTTGATGAGGTGCTGGCGGGCGCTTCTCCCCTGTTCGATCAAGCATTGCAGCCTGACCCTCTCCTGAAGGTTATGGCCATTTCGGGCCAACTCACGTTGGGCCTCTCGCCCTCGATCCAGCCGCTGGGCCAATTCCACCTCCTCCTCGCGCGTCAGAAGGGGCACGCGGCTCATCTCGCCGAAGTACAAGCCGATGGTATCGTCGCTAGAGACGCCGGTCAGGTCGGGGGCATCACCACGATCTCCATCTTCGCCCGGCTCCTCGTTCGCAGCCATCTCCTCATCCTCGCTGTCATAGACAGCGATGCCGTGATCATAGAGATAAGCAAAGAGTTGCTCTAGTTGAGTCGTAAACGCAGCAGTGTCATCCTCCGCTTCGGAGAAGGCCTCCAATATCTGGTCGTAGGTGAGATGTCCACGCTCATCTGCCTCATCCAGCAGCCACCGAATCCTATGCGATTGTTCTTGTAGTCTGAACTCTTCCATCTAAGTAAATCTCTATCTACTTGCCCTGCCTCTGCTTGTGCTTAGGTTCTCACAGATCACGTATATCACGCACTTGCGCTTGACAATCTTGCACTTCGGGCAACGGCGCTTAACTGGTGCTTTCACTTTCATAGTATCACCTTCACCATCATTCTCCTAGTCTTTCTCTCGCTGTCCCAGCCAATGCTCCACAAAACCCAAACCACGCAGCGTGACAAGCACCAGTACAGTCACGCCCACCGCCAGCACCAACTGGGATAGCGCCACACAGACTCCCACGGCGGCAGCGAACAGGATCGAAGCCGCAGCGGTAAGCGGTAGCAAGTTGGGAGAAGTAGGCACCCCGATCCAACCACAGGCGGAGGTAGCGGAAATCACTTGCGCGGACTGGGCATTTCTGCCGAAAGTGGCGAAACCGAATGCAGCGACATAGGAGGCCCCTCGGGGCTTCCCAGATGCCCTTGGTGGGGTCATCAGGAGCCCATTCGGGGATCTCTGTCACTCCCACCGAAAGAGAATCCGGCAAGCAACTCTCATTCGCCCTGAACGATTCTCGGATAGATTCTCTGAGCGAGATCTCAAGCGCCTGCCGAGGCAGGCAGAGCAACACCTATGCGTAAGGAAACGCTACCCGTCTTTCAGCACAACAACGTCCACAGCACTTGGTCCCTTTGGCGTTTGCTCGACTCCAAACTCCACGGCGTGTCCCTCCTTCAGCCATTGGACATCCGCTGTAAAACGAAATTCGTTCATGTGCACGAAGACGTCTGGAAGACCATCACCGCGCCGGATGAAGCAGTAGCGCTTCTGATGGTCATCGAAACCTGGTTCGGAAAGCGCTCAATCTCAACGCGAGAGATACCAGCACGCCTCATAGTGTCCTGGATGAACTGGCGAATCTCCAGGTCTTCGTGCAGCAGGTCGGCGTATTCTTCGCCCTCCGCGTACCAATGCGATTTCCAATCCCGGGTCACTCCGAGCCTGAAGCCATAGGGGTGAACTTTGCGTCCCAAATCCTTCCTCCTCTTCCCTATTCTCCTTTCCAGCACCACCGTCGGTAAAGCGTGTGATCCTGCTCAATCCAGGCACAGGCCTCTACTACCGGGGTGACCGGACGCCCCACTGCTACTATTTGACCACGAGCGATTGTAGAATCACATCGCGATGGTTGGCGACAGGCTCTCCATCAACTTTGCCCTGACCTGGGCCTCGGCATCATCCAGATCAACGCCCTGCACGGCTGCGATTTCCCCAGTGAGGATCTTTATCCCCTCCTCATACCTTTGTTTCCCTATCGTGGTCAGGCTGCCCTCTCGCTGCTTCCGCCAGGTCATATCCCTGACCACCTCCGCGACCTGAAAGACATCCCCGGTGTGAAGTTTGTCGTCCAGCAATTCGTAGCGTTTCTTGTGATTGTCCGGCAGCGTCTCGGGAGTAGCACGCAACACATGCCACACCTTCTTCAATTCAGATTGTTGGATCACGCACCGCAGGCCCAGCGTCTCCGCAGCGCTGACTGGGATCATAAGTCTGGTACCTGGCTGGCCCAGTAGATTGATTCTGTAGTACAGAGCGCTGTTTCCGCGCAATTGCCGCTCCTCGACACATATCACGACACCTGCTCCACGAACGGGGTGAATGATCGCGTCGCCTGCCTTAAACATTGTCACTCCCTCCTCAAATCCCTACCTATGCCACATAGAATAGACCTGGCTGGCCACAACCCCTACCACCGGTCTTGGCACAAACCAGGTCTACAGTGAGCCCTGGACCCGAATTATGGAAAATCGCAGATAGGATCAGACGGAATCTAAGAACGATCCGCTGGGCGCGCGCCTCAGACAGTCAAGGTAACGCCGTCGCCCTTTGCAACCTCCACGGGTAGTGGTTGTTGAGATAACTGTTCCAGTGTGCTATCCAGCCAGGCTAACTCTGCGGTGGCTAGAGTCAACCCATAACCAAACGTCAGACGTTGCCCAGAGTCCATCGTCCCTTCCAGCGCCTCGATAATCTGCCTCAGGGTAGCGCGATGGGCTACAACCTGCGAGCGCCGTTGCTGCAGGAGAGCGATCAACTCAGTGTGCGAAAAGTTGCTGGCCAGGATCAAGCGCACCACGAAAGTCTTCAAGGAAGCATCTAGTGCGACTGGCTGACCTATCCACTCTCGCAACGCTAACCTGCCGGCCACTGTGATGGTGTAGATCTTTCGAGGTGGCTTACCCTGACGGGGAACCACCTCCACGGTCACCAACCCATCTTCCCGCAAAGCGCGCAAGGTAGGGTAGATGCTGCCGAAACTAGGGCTAGCAATCAGCCAACTCAGGCTCTTGAGGAAACGCTTGATGTCATAGCCGGACATTGGCTGCTGGGTCAGCAAGCCCAGGATCAGGTGACGAATACTCACGGCTCTAGCCATAGCACGTTCCGTTATGTATATATTGTTATAACAACTTGTCATATTATACCACAACTCGTTCAGACTGACAACTCTGGCCGATACCCCTGCGGTAACACTTATTCGTGAGGCAACACGAGCATACTCATTCACCTAAAATGAGACCGAAAATGAGCAAAGACTGGGGACCGGTCCTCACGCGCCGATTTGCGCAGGCGGGGATGGTAGAGTAGAATCCAGCACGTCCACCTGCTGGACTGGCGCTGGCGGCGGCAGTCGGTGTGCAGGACATAATATGCACACGACGCAAGATATGACGGAAGGTGAGTGATGAAACGGATGACGTGGCTGGCAGGGGCCTGCCTCCTGAGCGGGCTGTTGGTTGTGGCGCTGGTGAGCGGGTTGCGCACAGCGGCGCGGGCGGCGGAGGTGACAACCACTTCGGCCGATGCCCTGGACGTGATCATCAACGAGGTGGCGTGGATGGGCACGGCGGCCAGTCCTGCCGATGAGTGGATCGAACTCTACAACACGACCGTAGCCACCGTCTCGCTGGAGGGATGGCATCTGGTGGACGATGACAATCTGGACATTGCCCTGAGTGGAGACATCTCTCCCTATGGCTACTACCTCATCGAGCGTACGGATGACTACGCAGTCAGTAACGTCCCTGCTGATTGGACCGGCAGTTTTGGCTACGGCCTCTCCAACACCGGCGAGGCGCTGACGCTAACCGACAACCTGGACAATGTCATAGACACTGCCAATGGCGACGGCGGCCCCTGGCCAGCGGGCACTGCCTCTACCAGTGTTTTCGTCTATGCGACGATGGAGCGTCTTGACCCCACCGCCCCCGATGCCGACGCTAACTGGGCCACCAACGACGGTCTCACCCGCAACGGCCTGGATGCCAATGGCGCCCCCATCAACGGCACGCCGAAGGCACAGAACTCCTGCTACGCCATCCCCGGTCTGAGCCTGGCAAAACTTGGCCCTTCCGTCGCCACAGCAGGCATCACCCTTACCTGCCGCCTCTTCTTGAGCAACACGGGCGACCTGACAGCGGCCACCGTTGTCGTGACCGACTCACTCCCGGCAGGGTTAGAATTCGCCACCCAGACCTCTCTCTACACCTTCACCCAACCCACGCCGGGCACCCTGCGCTGGGAGGTAGGGGACCTGCCCACCAGTACGCTCCACCTCATCACGCTGACGCTGCACGTCGCCGACACCCTCTCCGGCACAGTGACCAACGTGGCGACGGCCACAGAGCGGACCGGCCGCACCGAGACCGCCTCCTGGACCGCGCCTGTCCTCCCCTGCGTGCGTCTCTACGCCCTGGCTCCCGCCAACTACGGGGGAAGCAAGGAGGCGGCAGCCCTTCTTAACCAGAGTCACTACACCGTCTCCCTGGACGGATGTCGACTGAACGATGACACCGGCACCGGTGGTCTGTCTTTCCCAACCATCGCCACCATCGGACCGGGGCAGGTCATCTGGCTGGCCCAGGACGCCGACGGCTTTTACCCCGTCTGGGGCTTTGACGCTGACTGGACCGCCCAG
>JAUWOI010000083.1 GCA_030612185.1 Anaerolineae bacterium | reverse complement strand
CACGCCCTCCAGGCCGGCATAGAAGTCGTCGGCCTGTGTGAGGCGCTGCCGGATTGCTCCGGCTACAAGGTGCACAAGGACAAACTGGCCCGCCTGGGCGTCCCCATCTACACCTCCCACACCGTCCTCAACGCGAACGGGGAGCGGGAGGTAGAGTCGGTGACCATCGCCCGGATAAACGAGAACTGGCGGCCCATCCCCGGCACGGAGATGACCTTCAAGTGCGATACCGTCTTGGTCGCCGTGGGGCTGGACCCGGTAGACGAGTTCATCCACAAAGCGCAGGAGTTCGGTCTGCCGGTCTTCGCGGTGGGGGACGCGGAGGAGATCGCCGAGGCGTCGGCGGCGATGTTCACCGGCCGCATCCGGGGACTGGAGATCGCCCGCAGCCTGGGGCGGGACGTGGGCGAGATTCCGCAGGAATGGTACACCACCGCCGAAATCCTCAAGTCCCGCCCCGGCGCGGTCGTCACCGAGGACATCCCGGAGATAGAGGAAGGAGTCTTCCCCGTGCTCCACTGCGCCCAGGAGATCCCCTGCAACCCCTGCACCTCCGTCTGCCCGCAGGAGTGCATCCGCATTGAGGAGGGTGACATCCGGGGCTTGCCGGAGTACGTGGGGGAGGGCTGCACCGGCTGTGCCCAATGCGTCGCCGTGTGCCCGGGGCTGGCGATCACGCTGGTGGACTATCGCAAGGACGCCGAGTACCCCACGGTCACGACCCCCTACGAGTTCGCCGCCGACTCCATCCACGCGGGGGACGTGGTGACGGTGCTGGACACCGAGGGGGCAGTGTTGGGCAACGTAGAGGTGGTGAAGGTGTGGTCACCGAAGTTCGCCGACCGCGCCTGCCTGGTGCGGGTGCGAGCGGTCCGGGAGTACGCCCGTCGCATCGCGGGCATTCGCGTCCAGGAGCCATCAGTGGCGGAGCCGCTCGCGCGTCCCGTGGAGCGCATCGCCGACGACGAGGTCTTGTGCCGCTGTGAGCGGGTGACGGCGGGGGAGATCCGCGCGCTCATCCGGGCCGGTGCGCGGGATATGAACCACGTCAAGGCAGTAACGCGGGCCGGGATGGGGGCCTGCGGCAGCAAGACCTGCACCAACCTGATCAAGCGGCTGTTCCGCGAGGAAGGGATCCCGCCGGAGCAGATGACGGAGAATACGCGAAGACCGCTATTCATCGAGGTGCCGCTGGGGGCCTTCGCCGGCGTCGTCACCGGAGAGGGACCGGCCGAGGAGGCTCTGGTGGTGCACGCGACGGACATGCACGAGGGAGGATTGTGATGACCACCAAAGTCTACGACGCTATCATCGTCGGCGCGGGGAGTGTCGGGGGGCCGGCCGCTTTTTTCCTGGCCCAGGCCGGGCTTAAGCCACTGGTCATTGACCAGTTCGCCAGCCCGGGCCAGGGCTCCAACAAGTCCGCCAACGGCGGCATCCGCGCCACCCACTCCGCTCCCTCCAAGATTCGCCTCTGCATCAAGTCTATCGAGGTGTTCTCCACCTGGGAGGAGACCTACGGCGATAACATCGAGTGGTACCAAGGGGGCTACTCCTTCGTCGCCTACCGGGAGCGGGATGAGCGCGTCCTGAAAGACCTGCTGAAAATCCAACAGGCCTACGGGCTGGACATCCACTGGCTGAGCCGGGACGATCTCCTGGAAGTGATCCCAGACCTGAACCGGGAAGGGCTCATCGGCGGGACCTACTCGCCGGGGGACGGGTCCGCTTCACCGCTGCGGACTGCCCACGCTTTCTACACCCGGGCGAAAGAGCGGGGGGCGGAATTCCGCTTCCGAGGGCGGGTCACCGGCGTCATCCGCCGCCGGGGCCGGGTGGTAGGGGTACGCACAGACAAGCGGGGCTACGCCACGGGTACGGTCATCAACGCGGCCGGTCCCTGGGCGCGGGGGGTGGCCCAGGTGGCCGGGCTGGACGTGCCGGTGGTGCCGGATAGCCACGAGGCGGGCATCACCGAGCCGGTAGCCCGCTTCCTGGAGCCGATGGTGGTGGACATCCGGCCCGCCGGGGGTTCCAAGAACTACTACTTCTACCAACACGGGCCTGGCCCTATCGTCTTCTGTATCACGCCGGAGCCGCCCATCGTCGGCACCGACCGCCGGGAGACCTCAATCTTCCTGCCGATGATCGCCCGGCGCATGGTGGACCTGATGCCGAAGTTGGCCAACATCAAGGTGCGCCGCACCTGGCGGGGGCTCTACCCGATGACGCCTGATGGCTTCCCCATTGTGGGGCGAGCGCGGGAACTGGAGGGATACATCTATGCCGTCGGGATGTGTGGGCAGGGATACATGCTGGGGCCGGGCATGGGCGCGTTGCTAGCCCGCCTGGTGCAGGACGACCTGATGCCGGAGGATGAGGAAGTGCTGAAGGAATTGAGCCCATACCGGGAGTTCGGTGGGGAGGAGAAACTTAAATGAAACTACGCATCCTTTCCTGCAAAGACGTGCGCCGGGCACTGCCGATGCGCCAGGCCATTGAGGCGATAAAGACCGCCTTCGCCCAACTCTCCACCGGCCAGGCCGACGTGCCGCTGCGGGTCGCGCTCAACGTGCCCCGCCACGATGGCGTCACCCTCTTTATGCCCGCCTACCTGGCCGACGACGACCAGATGGCGATCAAGATCGTCTCCGTCTTCAACGACAACCCGGCGCAAGGACTGCCGCTCATCCACGCGCTCGTCGTGGTCGTGGACGCAACGACAGGGAGACCTGCCGCCGTGATGGACGGGACGTACCTGACCGCGCTGCGCACGGGCGCGGCCTCCGGCGCGGCCACGGACCTGCTGGCCCGCGAGGATGCACACACCGTCGCCGTCTTCGGCGCTGGCGCGCAGGGGCGCACGCAATTGGAGGCAGTCTGCGCCGTGCGGCCCATCCAGGAGGTTTGGATCAACGACGTCGCACCAGAGCGGGCCGCCGCCTACGCCGCCGAGATGAGCCAGCGGCTATCGCTACCGGTGAGAGTGGCCGAGACGCCAGCCGAGGCGGTGCGCCAGGCCGATGTCATCTGCACTGCCACTACCTCGACGAGACCTGTCTTCGCCGACGCCGACGTCAGGGCCGGCACGCACGTTAACGCCATCGGCGCGTACACGCCGCAGATGCAGGAGATACCGGCGGAGACGGTCCTGCGGGCCAAAGTCGTGATTGACCACCGGAAGGCCAGCCTGGCCGAGGCCGGGGACCTGCTTTCCCCACTACGGCAGGGCTTGATGACCGAGGATCACATCTACGCGGAACTGGGTGAGATCGCCGCCGGGCTCAAGCCGGGGCGGACGTCGCCGGAGGAAGTCACGCTCTTCAAGTCAGTGGGCGTGGCCGTGCAGGACGTGGCGGCTGCCAGCGCGGTGCTGGAGGCGGCGCGGAGGCTGGGGCTGGGGACCGAGGTGGCGCTGTAGTGCGGTCCGGTCACCTGCGCGGGTATAGCCTCGTCCTCGTCGCCGCCGCGCTGTGGGCGACCCTGGGCCTGTTCTACGAATCGCTGGCGGCCTACGGCCTGCCACCCCTCACCATCGTCTTCTGCCGCGCCGCCATCGCCGCGCTGACCCTGTTCCTAGCCCTGGGTTGGCGGCGGCGCGATTGGTTGAGGCTGGAACGACGCGATTGGCCCCTGTTCGTGGTCTTTGGACTGACCGGCGTGGCTGCCTTCTACGCCATCTACATTCATGCGATTGACCTGACCGGGATGGGGGTGGCCGCCGTGCTGCTGTACACCGCTCCGGCCTGGGTGACACTCTTCGGCGCGCTCTTCCTGGGAGAGCGGCTTAGCGTGCTTAAAGGAGGCGCTCTCTTACTGTCCTGCGCTGGCTGTGCATTGGTCAGCCGGGTCTACGACCTGGCAGGTGTGCACCTGAACTTGCCTGGTTTCCTGGCCGGTCTGGCAGCCGGGCTCACATACGGTCTATACACTCTATTCAGCAAGGTCGCCCAGCGTCGCTACACGACCTGGACCACACTGGCCTATGCCCTGGGGATAGGGACCCTGTTCTTGCTTCCCCTGCAATCGCCGGCCGCCCTGGCCCATGCGCTGACCACGCCATCGCTCCTGTTCTGGCTGCGGGTGCTGGGGTTGGTGCCGACGTTGGGCGGGGGCCTGGCCTTTAACGCTGGGCTGCGATTGGTGCCAGCCAGCAACGCCAGCATCGTCGCCACGCTGGAGCCAGCCATCGCAACCCTGCTGGGCTGGACGTTTCTGGGCGAGCGTCTGGAGGTGCCGCAACTCCTGGGCACGGGCCTGATCCTGGTGGCCGTGGTGATACTGCAGCGGGAGGCGTAGTGTGCCAGAGATTCCTCGGATTTCAGGACAGCAACGGATAGTTTTGTCATTTGTCCATTTGTCATTGGCCATTCCCCCGGCGGGCTGCCATTGACATGTTGGCTAACGTTGGCTATAATTAGCCTGTGTTAACCATATCGGGTGGATGTGTGGAATGAGGTGTAATAAGATGGACTTACCAAAAACGGCTGACGTAATCATCATCGGTGGGGGCGTGATGGGCGCCAGCACCGCCTACCACCTGGCACTGAAGGGCTGCCGGAATGTGTTGTTACTGGAGCGGGAGTCTTTCTTCGGCATTCAGGCCACCGGCAAGTGCGCCGGCGGCATCCGCTACCAATTCGGCACTGAGATCAACGTCCGTCTCTCCCTCCTCAGCCTGCCGATGCTGGACCGCTTCGAGGAGGAGTTGGATCAGCCGATTGACCTGCATTATTGCGGTTACCTCTTCCTGCTGACTAACGAAGAAGACGTGACCGTCTTCCGCCAAAACGTGGAAATGCAGCACCGGCTGGGCGTGCAGACGGAGTGGCTAGAACCGGCGCAGATCGCCGAGATAGCGCCACTGATCAACCTGGAGGGCGTCCTGGCCGGGACTTTCCACGCGCGTGACGGTCTGGCGGATCCCAACAGCGTGGTGCAGGGGTACGTCTCCGGGGCGCGGAGGATGGGGGTGAAACTGCTGACCGATGTGGACGTGACCGCTATCCGCGTCGAGGGAGGACGGGTGCGCAGCGTTGTCACCGACCAGGGGGAGGTAACGACGCCGGTCGTCGTCAACGCGGCCGGGCCATGGGCAGGTGTGGTCGGCAAAATGGCTGGCGTGGACATCCCTATCGTGCCCGTCCGTCGCCAGATCATCGTCACCGGCCCCATACCGGGGATACCGCATGACTTCCCCTTCACCATTGACTTCGCCCAATCCCTGTACTTCCACCACGAGGGGCAGGGCATCCTGACCGGCATGTCGAACCCAGACCAGCCAGTAGACTTCGGCCAATCGGTGGACGAGGAATGGGAGTTGGTGCATTTGGAGGCCGCCATGCAGCGTTTGCCCATCCTGGAGCGGGCGGGGCTCGCCAGCCGCTGGGCCGGGCTCTATGAGGACTCCCCAGACGCGCACCCCATCCTGGGCCACATCGCCGGGGTGGGAGGGTTCTACTGCATCGGCGGCTTCAGTGGCCATGGGTTCCAGCACGGCCCCGCCTGCGGCCTGCTGCTGGCGGAAGAGATCCTGGACGGGGCGGCCCACACGCTGGACATCACATCGTTGCACTTTGACCGCTTCGAGCGAGGAGAGGAAATTGTCGAGTACAACGTCGTGTAATGGCTGTTACTCGGGAACCTTGATCAAACATGATCATCCATTCGTAAGATAAGGAGGACAAATGTCTAAGTACCGCATCGCGCTGATGCCTGGCGATGGCATCGGCAAAGACGTGATGGACGCTGCGCAAATCGCGCTCGACAAGATCGGGCTCGACGCCGAATACATCCCCGCCGATATCGGCTGGGAGTTCTGGTGCCAGGAGGGCGAACCGCTGCCGCAGCGCACGGTTGACACCCTCAAGACGTGCGACTGTGCCCTCTTCGCCGCTATCACATCCAAGCCCAAGGAGGAGGCCGAGGCGGAGTTGACACCCGCACTTCAGGGCCAAGGGCTCACCTACCGCAGTCCTATCGTGCGCATGCGCCAACTCTTCGACCTGTACGTCAACATGCGCCCCTGCAAAGCCTTCGAGGGCAACCCGCTCAACTACCGGGATGACGTTAATCTAGTCGTCTTCCGCGAGAACACGCAGGGTCTCTACGCCGGGGTCGAGTTCCACCCACTGCCGGAAGAGGTGCGGGCGGTGCTAGAAGCACACAGTCCCCGCATGGCCGCCTTCGAGAGTGTATCCTCAGAGGACATTGCCGTCTCCTGCCGTATCTTCACCCGCGCAGGGTGCAGCCGCATCGTGCGCCGCGCCTTCGAATATGCAGAAACCCACGGCTACCCCACCGTCACCCTGGTCGAAAAGCCTAACGTCATCCGCGAGACCTCCGGGCTGATGGTGCGCGAGGCTCGCAAGATCTCCGCCGAATACCCCAAGATCGAACTGTGGGAGGCGAACGTGGACGCCATGGCCATGTGGCTGGTCAAGAACCCGCAGGATTATGGCGTGATGGTCTCCAGTAACATGTTCGGCGACATCGTCTCCGACCTGGCGGCGCAGTTGGTGGGCGGGCTGGGGTTCGCCTCCAGCGGCAACATCGGCGACGACTTCGCCGTCTTCGAGCCCACCCACGGCTCGGCCCCCAAGTACGCCGGCCTCTATAAGGGCAACCCCACCGCCATGCTGTTGGCAGTCAAACTGATGCTGGACTGGCTGGGGGAGACAGAGACGGCGCAGGCGCTGGAGCAAGCCATCGCCGGTGTGATCGCCGAGGGAAAGGTGCGCACCTACGACCTGGGCGGGAGTAACACGACACTGGAAGTAGCGCAGGCAGTGGCAGAACGATTGTAAGCAGTCACCAGAAACCAGGTTTTTCGGAAAAAACCTGGTTTCTTTGACACGCAACACGTTTCACTCACAGGAGACACGAATGAACAGCATTACCCACACGATGGCCCGCTTTGCCCTGGGCCTGCAGTACGAAGATATCCCCGCCGACGCGGTGCACGAGGCCAAGCGTTTCCTGCTAGACTCCGTTGGCTGTGCACTGGCTGCTGTACCCAATGAGGACATGCAGGCCGCCCACCGCTACATCGTCGCACTCGGCGGCACACCGGAGGCAACGGTCATCGGCAGTGGCCACCGCACTAACATCGCCAACGGAGCGCTGATGAACGCGCTCTTGGTGCGGGCGCTGGACTACAACGACATCTACTGGGAGCAGGACCCCTCTCACCCCTCCGACGTCATCCCCGCCGCGTTGGCCGCCGGCGAAGTCGCACATCGGGATGGGAGGGAGATCATCGTCGGCATCCTCATCGCCTACGAACTGGAGATGCGCTGGTGCCTGGCCGCCACCCCCGGCGTCCGCGAGGTCGGCTGGCATCACGCCACCCTGACCCAGTTCGTCTCCCCCTTCGTCGCGGCCCGTATGCTCGGCTTGAGCGAGGATCAGACCGTCGCGGCGGCCGGCATCTCCGGCAGTTCCCACTTCACGCTCGGCGGTGTTGTGGCGGGCCACCTGACGAACATGAAAAACACCGCCGACCCGATGGCGACTGAGGCGGGAGTGCGTGCCGCGCTCCTGGCCCGCGAGGGGTACACCGGCCCGGTCGAGGTCATCGAGGGCAAGGAAGGGCTGATCGAGGTACTGAGCAACGTCGCGTGGTCCACCGACACGCTGCTGGACGGCCTGCCTGTGGTGAGCGAAGTCGAACCAAGGAAAAAGTTCCTCATCACCACCTGCTCCTACAAAGCCTTCCCCACCGAGGCGCTGACCCACCAGCCCATCACCGCCGTGCTGAACTTATGCCGCGCTAACGATATCACCGCCGAGGACGTGGCCGAAGTGCACGTGCGCACCACCACCCGTGGGGCCGACATCCTCTCCGACCCCTCCAAGTACCAACCAACGACGAAGGAGACGGCCGACCACAGCCTGCCCTACTGCATCGCCGCCGCGGTCGCCGATGGCAACGTCCTGCCCAGTTCCTTCGAGGAGGAGAAGTTGCGCGACCCGCGCATCTGGGCCACTCTGCCCAAGATCAAGGTCGTGGCCGACTCCGAGATTGATACGCTGTTCCCGGCGGTGAAGCGGGCCATCGTGCGCATCACCACCACCGGCGGGGAGGTCTACGAGGAACAGGTGGACCACGCCAAGGGCAGCCCGGAGAACCCGATGAGTGACGACGACATCATCGCCAAGTTCCGCGCCAACGCTGCCGCCGTCCTGACACCGGAGAAGCAACGGCGGGTGATCGAGGCCACCTGGTCACTGGAGGACTTTGCCGACATCGGCGAGTATATGCAGTTGTTGATCGGTGACCGGTAACCTGAGCCGCATCTTGGCTGACTGCCTGGCTCGGCGTGAAACGTGAAACGTGATCAAACGTCAATGTGAATGTGGAGAGGCTTTTTCACGTTTCACGCATCAACGGTCGCGGTGAAGAAAGCGGATTTGCCCCGCTCAAACCGTTGGAGTATAATAATAACGTCAACATTAGACTGCAAGTTGGATCGCTATTTCGGCGTTGAGCCTCCAGGCGAATCCGGATGGAGCACGCCCGATGAAACAGAGGTGGCCTGCAGTAAGTCCCGTGTATTGGCCGTCAAGAGGACTGGCAGCATTTCCAGTTGCCGGGCCGATTCCGGGTTACGTGCCTGTACGTGAGCCCAGTCCATCCTCGTCTCCGCCACGAACCACAGGGCCAGTCCCTCTGATGGATCCAGGCCCGACATCTGTGGGCATCCCCGCTCTCTCCCGACTCGGCATCCTGGAAGGTACGCTCCGCAGAGATCCGCAGGCTGTGCCACAGTGCCAATGTTTCCAGCGACACACTAGCGGGTCGATTGCTCAGTGCAGGCTTGCAAACCCCGTCTTCCTCCCGCCGCAGAAAGAGCCACCTCACCTGCACCTGCCCCTTCGATATGAAAGGCCCGGCACCCCGGCGGAGACCGGGTACACTTGGGCCATTGGGAGGTACACGAGATGAAAGACGAACGTAAGGCCAGGGAGCAACTGATCAATGAATTGGCAGAAATGCGCCAACGCATGGCAGAGTTGGAGACCTCGGAAGTCAAGCGCAAGCGGGCGGAGCAGGCACTGCTCCGCCGAGCCGAAGAACTGGGCGCGCTCCAGGCAACTGTGCTCGACGTCACCGTGCCGCACGATTTGCCCACACTGCTCCAGACCATCGTCGAGCGGGCAGCGCGGCTGCTGAACGCTCTGGGCGGCGGGCTGTACCTATGCGATCCGGCCCAAGAGGAAGCCCGCTGTGTGGTGAGTTACAATACCCCACGTGATTTCACCGGGATAGTGCTCAAGTACGGCGATGGCGCGGCTGGCACTGTGGCCCAGACCGGGGAACCACTGATCATTGACGATTACCGTACCTGGGGTAACCGGGCCGCTGTCTACGATGAAGAGCAGCCCTTCACTGCCATACTCAGCGCACCGATGGTCTGGCAGGGCCAGGTGACAGGGGTGATCCACGTGCTACACGATGTGGAAAGCCGGCGCTTCACACAGGCTGACTTGGAATTGCTGACCTTGTTCGCCAACCACGCGGCCGTCGCTGTCGAGAATGCCCGGTTGTACGAACAAGCGCAGAGAGAAATCGCCGAGCGCAAGCAAGCAGAGGAAGTGTTGAAACACAGACTTCTCGTATTATCACAACCTGTTGGTGAGACGAGTGATCTAAAACTCACCGATATCGTTGATATTGATGTTCTGCAGGAATTGCAGGATGGGTTCGCTGAATCTTATGCTGTTGCCTGTCTCATGTTTGATGACGAGGGTGAGCCGATAACAAAGCCAAGTAATTTCAGTGAGTTCTGCAGGATCATTCGCACGACTAAAAGGGGTATGGAAAGATGTGAAATCTCAGATACAAGTCTGTCTCACCTGGCGGCTGATGGCTCATCTGCACTGGCTCCTTGCAACAATTTCGAAGAAATACAGGACGGCGCAGTACCGATCTTCATAGGAGATAAACGCGTAGATACCTGGGGCATTGGACAAAAGTTGACCAGCCAACTTCCTGAGGACAAGGTGCGTGATTATGCCGAGGAGATTGGCGCGGATCCAGATCAACTCGTTGCAGCAGCAAGAAAACTGAAGATCGGGTCTAAGGAACAGTTCAAGCGAGCGATATCCTTTCTTGAGACCGTGGCTAATAATATTTCTTTACTTGGATTACAAAATATACAGCAGGCGCGCGAAATCACCGAGCGGGTGCAAGCGGAGAGGGCGCTGCAGGAAAGTGAGGGGCGCTACCGTCTGCTGGCCGAGAACGTGACAGATGTCATCTGGACTATGGATATGAACCTGCGGTATACCTATGTCAGTCCCCCCGTCACACGTATGCGAGGCTACAGCGTTGAGGAAACGATGGCCCAAACGGTGGAAGAGGCTTTGACTCCCGCCTCCCTTGAGGTTGCCACGAAGGTCTTCGCAGAAGAAATGGCTATAGAGCGCATGGAGCAAAAAGATTTGTCCAGGTCGGCGACGCTGGAACTGGAGCAATACTGCAAAGACGGCTCTACGATCTGGACTGAGCTCAAAGTGACTGGCCTGCGTGACCCAGATGGCCGGCTCGTCGGAATCCTGGGGGGCACACGTGACATTACCGACCACAAGCGGGCGGAGGAAGCGCTGCGAGAAAACGAGGAGCAGTTGCGGACTTTGATTGACGCTATGCCGGACTTCGTTTGCTTCAAGGATGGAGAGGGACGGGGGCTTGAGGTCAATGATGCCAGCATCCGCCTTTTCCAACTCGAGGGTGTGGACTACCGGGGAAAGAAAGATTCTGAACTGGCTGAACTCAGTAGTCTTCTTCGAAATACATTCCTCACGTGCAAAGAAACCGATGCAAGAACGTGGGAGAAGCGCATTCTTTCTCGCGGAGAAGAGATGATCCCTCATCCCGACGGTACGGTCCGGGTCTACGATGTGATCAAAGTACCCGTATTTTTTCCAGATGGCGAGCGGAAAGGAATTGTCGTCCTGGGACGCGACGTCACTGAGCGCAAGCAGGCGGAGGATGAACGGGCGCGCCTGCTGGCGCAAATCCAGGAGCAGGCCCAACAGGTGCAGCAGATCGTGGACACGGTGCCAGAAGGGGTGCTCTTGCTGGGTGCCGATGGACAGGTCGTTCTGGCCAACCCGCTGGGCCGGAAAGACCTGGTCGCGCTGGCCAACGCGAGCGGTGGGGACACCCTCACTCACCTGGGCGACCGCCCGCTGGCCGAACTGCTCACCTCACCTTACCATGGCTTTTGGCACGAAGTGGCGTTGGAAGGCCCCCCACCACGGGTATTCGAGATCATTGCCAAGCCCATCGAAATCGGCCCCTCGCCCGATGGGTGGGTGTTGGTCATCCGGGACATGACCCGGGAGCGCGAATTCCAACGGTATAGCCAGCAACAAGCACGCCTGGCCACCGTGGGCCAACTGGCCGCCGGCATCGCCCACGATTTTAACAACATCATGGCGACGATCGTCCTGTACGCCCAGATGTTATCGCAGACGGAGGATCTGTCCCCCCGGAGCCGCGAGCGGTTGGCCACGATCAACCAGCAGGCAATGCACGCGACCAACCTGATCCAGCAGATCCTGGACTTCAGCCGGCGCGCGATGCTCAAACGACAACCCCTGAACTTGTTACCGCTCTTGAAAGAGCAGATCAGACTGCTGGAACGCACCCTGCCGGAGAACATCGAGATCGTCCTGGCCTACGGTCCAGACGAGTCCACGGTCAACGCCGACCCGCCACGGGTGCAGCAGATGGTGCTGAACCTGGTCATGCACGCGCGAGCTGCGATGCCGG
>JAUWOI010000267.1 GCA_030612185.1 Anaerolineae bacterium | reverse complement strand
TACATCTACCACTTGCAACACAAGCAGGAGTTCCTGTACCTCTTCGATTACGGCGACGAGTGGCGTTTCAAGGTGCAGGTATACGCGATCAATCCCGACGCACCGGAAGGGAAGTATCCTCGCATCGTCGAATCGGTCGGCGAAGCGCCGGAGCAGTACCCAGATTGGGAGTAGAGGATCTGCCCGCACCAGAGATCGAATCCTGCCGCTTCGGGCATATCGTCATTGGCGGACAGGCCTAGGGCAAAGATGCCATCACCTTGCCGGAGCGAGTGAAAAGAACATGGTGAGAAGCATCTGCCCCGGCTTGCCCAAAGAACGTGTCCGTGGTACACTTTTTTCAGGCAGGAGGAAGCGGAAATGAATATCCTGAAAGCGAATAGTTACGAGACTGTTCTCAAAACCGTCCACCAATGGTCACCAGACAGGCGTTTCGCTCTGGTGCGGGATGTCATCAACACTCTGGCGCCAGAAGTGGTGCCCTCTCGACCCAAGCGCAAGACCCTGGAAAAGGCTCTCGGACTTCTGGCTACGAGCCGGCCTGCCCCATCCGACGCAGAAGTCCAGCAGTGGCTGGATGAACGTCGCATGGAGAAGTACGGCTGATGCGCGTCCTGTTCGATACCAACGTCTTGCTAGATGTCTTGTTGAACCGTGATCCTTGGGTTACGGAATCCAGCGCCGTCTGGCAGGCCAATGACGAAGGGCAAATCGTTGGGCACATCACAGGTTCTCTATGGTCAGGAAAACCCTGCGCCGGCTCACCCGCACTGGCTGACTGGTCCGCCTGACGGCCAGCCGTTACGGCATCGTGCCCCTGTCGTCGGGAGACGAAACCACACCCCAGGTCAACTGTTACGTCGTCGCTCGGGAGTTGTGGGGAGAAACTTCCTACTACATCTCTCACGAAAGCGGGATGGACATTCACAACGTGCTCACCCGCCCGGTCACGTACGCGTCCCCTTCAGCACTGTGGGGCTGCGAACCGGCTTGGGTGACACCTTACGAACAGGTAACCGTCAGCGATCTAAAAATGACTATCCTCGACGGCCTGGCTCGCCTGGACCTGTGCGCTGGGGTCGGTCAGGTCGCCACTGGTCTGTGGATACGCCAGGATGATTTTGACTGGAATAGGCTGGCGTTCTACGAGATGACATTGCCCGAGGCTATCCTGGTGCTCAAGCAAGGGGTGGGCCGTCTCATCCGCACCGAGACTGACCGAGGAGTGGTCACCATCATCGACTCCCGTATTAACACCAAACGGTACGGCCAGCAGATCGTCGCCAGCCTGCCCCGCGCCTGCCAGACGCAGCAGGTTGTGGACGTGAGAAGATTTTTTGCCGAGAAGACGACAGCAAATTCGGAGTGAAGTGAATCAAATGATACGAAGTGAGAGAAGCACGAAGAGAAGCGATCTAGCCAAGGTTGGCAATGAGAGAGTAATCTCTACGCGGAGGATTTGACATGTATGTATCACGCATTGTTATCAGGAACTTTCGGACCTTCGCTCACCTAGATGTCAAACTATGTCCAGGGGTGACTTGCATCATAGGAGAGAACAACACTGGCAAGACCAACCTTCTTCACGCAATAAGACTCGCAGTCGATGTGAACCTATCAAGTCGATACCGCCAGCTCATTGAGCATGACATTCACAGCAGCATCAATACATCCACACCCCAGCAGGTCATCGTCGCAGTTGAGTTCACTGGGTATGCCGAACATACGAATGAATGCGGGTTAGTTGGGTGTTGGGGGGTCGATGAGGACCTCGCCCGTCTTACTTATCGCTTCCGCCCCAAACAGGTGGTCCGTGATGAGATAGAGGCCGGCGAACGTGAGGGAAATAATTTGACACTTGAGGACGACTACCAATGGGAATTGACCGGAGGTGGGTGCAACGACCCTGCTGCTGTTGAGTGGGACGAGGATCTAGGAGAGACTGTGAGATTCGGGGATTTGCAGCACTTCCGGGTCGAATTCTTGCAGGCGATGCGTGATGTGCAACAGGATCTCCGCCGCAGTCGCGTGTCACCTCTTGGTCAACTGCTTGCCGCGAGCGACATTCCACAGGATGAAAAGGAAGATCTTGTACGGATCATACGCGCCGCCAACGATGAAGTCTCCGCTAGACCAACAATTAGCGACGCTGGAGACGCCATCCAGACTGCGTTCTCCGAGACCGCTGGTGACGCCTTCAGAATGGACACCCGCCTCGGTATGTCCGACCCTTCTTTTGCATCCATCTGTCGCTCCCTGACCATACTTCTGTCAAATGAGGCCCTCAGCGATTTTGAGCCAGCGCGAAATGGCCTTGGGTTAAACAACATTCTCTACATCAGCATGCTGCTCGAATACTTCGAGCGGCGTGTCGCTAATCCTAGAACAGCAGGGCAGATCCTGCTAATTGAGGAACCTGAAGCTCATCTCCACCCACAGCTACAGCGTATCCTTTACGAGGTTCTCAGCGAGAAGCCATTCCAGACCATCATCACAACACACAGCACACATATTAGTTCTCAGGCACCGCTAGAATCATTGGTGGTATTGACAAACAAGGACGTCCCAGCTATCGCTTCAACGACACTTGCAAGAGACGCAGGACTCGAGGAGACCGAAGTTGCCGATCTGGAGCGCTATCTTGACGCCACGAGATCGACATTGCTATTTGCACGCAAGGTCATACTGGTTGAGGGGCCTGCGGAGCTTTTCCTGATCCCTGCTCTTGTGAAGCACGTGATGGATGATATTGACCTGGACCGTTTGGGCATCTCGGTAATCCCAATCTATGGTGTGCATTTCGGTGTTTACGCCAAGATCTTCAGCAGCTCTGGTGTGCCCAAGAAATGCGCAATCGTCGCCGATGGAGATCTTCAACCGGATGACTTGCCACCAGTGGGACCAGATGAAGATGAACCACCAGAGACTCCAAATCTGGCGACCTTAGCCAGCGAATTCGTGAAAGTGTTCCAGTGCCAGACTACCTTCGAGCGCGCATTAACCATTCCCGGAACGCTCCGCCTTCTCGCTGAAGCCGCCAGGGAGTGCGGAGCTCCACGGGTAGCACAGAAGTTGCTGAAAAGTCACAAGATTCTGAACAACAACGGTCTGGACGAGTACGCACGCAGGCAACTTCTCAATGAACTCCGAACAACGGTGCTGAACACCGCAAAGCGCTTTGGTAAAGCGAGATTCGCTCAAGTCGCTTCAAAATATGCCGATCTTGCCGAAGATGTTCCGGCGTACATCCGCGATGCAGTCAACTGGTTGATTACCGATGAACCTGACTGACGCTCAACGAGATACCGTCAGATGTGATGGAAATACATTCGTCGTGGCTTGTCCGGGCAGTGGCAAGACACGAGCCTTAGTAGCTAAGCTACTGCGGTGCCTGGACGGAGTCAGAGACTCAGCACGACGAGTAGCATGTATCACTTACACCAACGCAGCGGTCTACGAGATTGAGAGTCGTTTAAGATCTTATGGGAAGATTGGGGACGAAAACTACTGTGACATATCTACGATCCACGCGTTCTGCCTCAATAACATCCTCCGTCACTTTCATTGGAGATTGCCAGACTATACGGACGAATTCACTGTCTTACCGCCGGACAGCGAGCGCTATCGCGAGATCGTTGACTCAGTTCGCAGTGACTATAGATTGAATGCCAGTGCGCGCGACAGATTTGAGCAACTGAATCGAGAACCTGACGGTACGCCAATCACGGCGTATCCACTGACTACCGACATAGCACTGGATTTCTGGGAACGCCTACGGCGGGAGCACTTCGTTGATTTTCCTAACATCATATATCTGTCCTACCGCCTTATGTCAGAATGGCCAAGCATTACCAATGCGATTGCCTGTCGGTTTGCCTGGATGCTGGTCGACGAATTTCAAGACACATCGACGCTGCAAGTGGAGATACTCAAGCTTATCGCAGACCGTGGCCTTACTAAGTTCTTCCTTGTAGGAGATCCCTACCAGTCCATCTACGGCTTCGCAGGGGCTCGCCCTGATTTGATGGACGAGTTTGCCGACCTAATCGCTGCCCAACGTGACTTCGAGCTACTTATCAATTTCCGCTCCAGTGACCCCATAGTCAAGCATGCAGAGCGGTTGTGTCCGCGTGATCCTCCAATGTCACCAGGCGGAGAGTCAGCAGTCTTCACAGAGGAACCTCAGTACATTCACGCAGCAACTGCATTCGAAACAATCACCGAACATTACATTCCGGTTTTGGACGAGCTAGGGATCGATTACGGCAAGGCTGCCATCCTCGCACCGTGGTGGGTGAAACTGTTGCATCTTGGTCGTCAGCTACGTGAGTATGGCATTCCGGTGTTCGGACCGGGTGCACGACCGTACAAACGCAGACACCTATTTGCTCCACTTGCGGAGCAAATCTGCGCCTATATCGAACAACCTGACCCAAGGCTGATTCCACGCATCGAGAGAGAACTGTTCAAACTGATAACCGACGGTACTGGCTCAACTAACTACAATGTGTATACTTATGCAGGCCGCACAACAGTATTTCGATTGATCCGTACGGGAAAGATCCTGCGCCAGGAACACCAACGAGGGATCATCTGGCTGAATGAGGCCGCTAGAGAATTCGCTGCCATTCTGTGCGAAGACGAATTGTTACCACCATCGTGCTGTCATCTCTTGATCGAGTCGGTCAAAGAGATGAAGCAGGATATGATCGACCGCAGAGTGGATACAGAGAGTCTTACTACCGCTGACCTTGGCATGTTTGCAAACTACGAAAAGAGCATGAAGCTCATGACAATGCATCGAGCGAAGGGGAGGGAGTTTGACGCAGTCGCGATTGTGGATTTGAATGATGGTCAAGTTCCCCACTATAACCGCTATAGCCCAATTACTGATGAGAAGGTTGAAGAAGGAAGACGGTTGCTCTACGTTGCAATGACTCGTACGCGCCGTGTTCTAATGTACATTACAGATGATGAGAACTGGAGGAATCCAAGCCGCTTTCTCCGGGAAGGTGAGATTGGGCTCATCTAATGAGACGTCGCTTTTGCCAGAGCAAGCATCCATGAGACGGATTATCCAATGAGATCATTTGCTCTTTCCGACCACCAACTGGCGCTCATTGAGCGCCCCATAGAGCGCAAACTCTTCCTGGAAGGCCCCGCCGGCACCGGCAAAACCACCACCGGCGTCAGGCGGCTCCTACACCTGCTCGACACCGGCGTCCCGGGCGGCTCGATCCTGGGGATCGTGCCCCAGCGCACACTGGCCTCGCCGTACTACGAGGCGCTCCGCCAATCGTCCGTCCGCGCTGGCGGGCAGGTGACCATCCTGACCGTCGGCGGCCTGGCCCAGCGCACGGTGGACCTCTTCTGGCCGCTGGTCGCCGAGGACGCGGGTTTTGGCCATCCTGACGACCCACCCACCTTCCTCACGCTGGAGACGGCCCAGTACTACATGGCCCGCCTGGTCCGCCCGCTGCTCGATCAGGGCTACTTCGAGACGATCACCATAAACCGCAACCGGCTCTACAGCCAGATCATAGATAACCTCAACAAGGCCGCCGTCGTCGGCTTCCCGCATACGGAGATCGGCAAACGGCTCAAGGCCGCCTGGTCCGGCGAGCAGAGCCAGCGACGCATCTACGACGAGGCCCAGGCCTGCGCCACCCGCTTCCGCCAGTACTGCCTGGCCCATAACCTGCTCGATTTCTCGCTCCAACTTGAGGTGTTCCTCAAGTACCTGTGGGCCATGCCCCTATGCCGTAACTACCTGCTGGAGACCTACTCCCACATCATCGTGGACAACGTCGAGGAGGACACGCCCGTGGCCCACGACCTGCTGCGGGATTGGCTGCCCCACTGCCGGTCGGCGCTCTTGATCTACGACCAAGGGGCGGGCTACCGGCGCTTCCTGGCGGCCGACCCAGAGAGCGGGCGCGCGCTCAGAGACCTGTGCGACGAACGAGTCACTTTCACCGAGTCGTACGTCACCTCGCCCGACATGCGCGCCTTCGGGGATCAGTTGGCCCGCAGCCTGAACCGGTCAACTCAGGGAGCAAGGGAGCAGAGGAGCAGGGGAGCAAGAACAGGAAACGTGCGAGAGGCCCTGGTCTATGAGTATCATCGCTACTACCCCGAGATGCTCGATTGGGTCGCGGGGGAGATCGCCGAGTTGGTGCACGACGAGGACGTCCCGCCAGGGGAGATCGTCGTGCTGGCCCCCTTCCTGCCCGATGTCCTGCGCTTCTCGTTGATGAACCGCTTGATGAACCGGCCGGATGGGCGAGACGTCCCGGCCCGCGCCCCCCGCCCGTCGCGCGCCCTGCGCGACGCGCCGGCC
>JAUWOI010000283.1 GCA_030612185.1 Anaerolineae bacterium | reverse complement strand
TCGGGTATCGTCGCCGCAAATCCAACTGTCTGTCCATCTATCTCGGCGAAGATGATCAGTTCGGGATCAACCACCTTTTTTAGATCGTCGGTGAAGTTAGTGAATTCCCGTTCGTCCATCGGTACGTGGTTACGCATATAGCCCATCGCCACGTTGACCAGGTACATCACCCGTGCTACTTCCGCGTCCCAGTCCTCCATCCGCGCAGTCCGAATCTGGACATTGGTTCTACGACGCACGATTTCTGCCACGCGCAGTATTTTGGGTGGCAGGTTAGTGATGTCTCCTTTGAACGCCGCCATATCTGCCCGATATGCGTAAGCATCCCGGTACTTGACTAGGCCATATCGCTCCAAGAGACCAGCGTAGTAAAGTGGGCTATGGCCGCACATCAGCACCTGAGGCCAGTCATTCCCCTCAATGAGTACACCAGGCGAATCGTCCATCGAGAAGTAAAACGGGCCACGGATGGTCTCCATTCCCTGCCCGCGAGCCCAGTCGCATACGGTGTCTAATAACACCTGGGTGACTTCATAGTCGTTGAACGTCTCGAAGAAGCCGAACCCGGCTACCTTCTCGCCCAGAAACTCGTTGGCGCGATGGTTGATCCAACCAGCGATACGGCCCACGTCCCGCCCAGCGCGCCGGGCCAGGAACAGGGCGGCATCGCCGTAGCGAAAGAACGAACCCCGCTGTGGGTCCAGGGTGTGTAGTTGGCTACGGATCAGGGGGGGCACCCATAAGGGATCATCCCGGTAAATCTGCCACGGGAAGCGCACAAAACGCTTGCGGCTCCGCTGATTACGAACGGGTATGATTTCGATGCTCGACACTGACATGTTCCGCTCCTATCGCAGTGAGATATGCTCTTGAGCCCGCCCGACAACCTGGAAAGGCTGTCCCACTGCCGCCGTGCTACCGCTCCAGCAGAATAGTCACGGGGCCGTCGTTGTGGATTTCCACCAGCATATGTGCGCCGAAGACGCCGGTCTGGACGGGCACGCCGTGGGCCCGTAGCGTCTGGGCGAAGTGCTCCACCAGCGGTTCGGCTACCTCTGGCATGGCGGCGTTGGTGAAACTGGGGCGGCGACCCTTACGGCAGTCGGCGTAGAGCGTAAACTGGGATATGACCAGCGCGGCTCCATCCGCATCGAGCAGGCCGGCGTTCATCTTGCCTTCGTTGTCCTCGAAGATGCGCAGGCCGGCGATCTTGCGTGCTAGCCACTTGGCTTGTTCTTCAGTGTCGCCGTGGGTGACACCTACGAGCACGACCACACCTCGTCCGATGTCGCCGACGACCTCACCCCCGACGCTCACTGAAGCCTGGCTAACCCGCTGTACGGCTGCCCGCATCTCCAACTCCTCGTGCGCGTCCCCGCCACTCTTCGGTGGGGAAGCGTTGCTCATTGCGCTCCAACTTGCCCATCACCGCTGTGCTCACGTCTATGTCCAATGCGTTTGCCAGGCTCAGCCCGTAGATGAGCACGTCCGCCAGTTCGTCGGCCACGGCGGCGCGCTTCGCTTCGTCCTGCACGGCGGCGGCTGCCTGCTCGTTGGTGAGCCATTGGAAGTGCTCCATCAGTTCGGCAGCCTCGACGGCGATGGCCACGCTCAGGTTTCTAGGGGTGTGGAACTGTTCCCAGTCACGGGCGGCCACGAATTCGGCTATGCACTGGCGCAGGTCGGCGACGGTGGTATCGTTGTCCATCATCTTTTGCTTCACCCAGGGGAAATCAAGAGGTCAACCGCGCGGCTTGTCCTGGCTCGCGCCGCCACTCCGGCGGTCAACCACGGCCTTGACCAGTTTAATGGCTATACCGCCGCCGGGCACCAGCAGATCCACCGCGTCCACACCGACGTCGAGAAGCAGTTCTGGGGTCAGCACGCTTTTGATCTGTTGGCGGAGGGTGACGCCTCCAGTGCTCATCTCTCCCGTCAGCCCGTCAAACTCTGCTACGGCCGTCTTGTCCTTCGGTTGCCACCGGTACTCAAAGGCGTAGACGGGCCTGAAGTACAGGTTCACCGTCTGGACGTCCACCCGCTCCTCGTGGATCGTGTCGGCCTGGATGGGGCGCAGTATTGAGCTAAGCACCTGGCGCACGACGGCGCTGGCCCGCACCTCGGGCGGCACGACGATGCTTCCCTCCGGTGCGAACTGGCTCAGGTCAGGAACCGGCTCCTTGCCGAACCGGAGGTAGTTCTTCCAGTCCCGCTCCTGGCCGGAGACAGCATCGAAGACGACCTCGGTGCTGGCTTCCTCGACGCAGTGCTCGATGCCGGTGGTGGTGAACTGGCGCGGTTTGGCTGTGACCTGGTGCTCCACCCCCTCGATAGTGACCCGCTTCACTTCGGGAGAGGAGACGGGGATGCTATAACTGCGCGTGCGGTCGAAGACGTAGCGCACGTGGCAAGCGACGTGCCAGAAGGGCTCATAGCGGCACTCGCTATAGGTAATCTGGACTTCCTCGGCCTTCGGGCGTGAGAAGATGGCGCCCAGACCAGTGCCGAAGACGGTGGTCTTCTTGTCCCAGGCTTTCTCCCGTGCTTTTTCCATGTCCAGTGTGGAGAGCAACTGGAAAACCTGCTCTTCGGCGACAGTTATGTCCATATCAGTCCCTCCTTTTTCGATTGAGACCGAGGTCAGATTTGAGGGTTCGTGATGGCGACTTGAGTCGCTGCTCCTCACCGTGGACGACAGAAGTCGTCACTATGAGCAAACTGGCTGCTTCAGGGCAACCCCACCGCGGCCTTGGCCTCGGCGATGGTCTCGGCGGCGATGGCGGAGGCGCGGCGGGCCCCATCGGCCAGGATGTCCCACACGCGATCTGGATCTGCGGCTAGCGCCGCCCGCCGCTCGCGGAGGGGCGCAAAGTAGTCGGCCAGGTTCTTAGCGAAGATGCGCTTACAATCCACGCAACCGATGCCCGCAGCGCGACAATCTTCCTCGATCTGTGCCACTTGGTTGGGCGAGAAGAAACTATGCAGGGTGAAGACGTTGCACACCTCCGGATGGCCGGGGTCGGTGCGGTAGCGGCGGGCCGGGTCGGTGACCATCTGCATCACCCGCCGCTCGATCTCCTCTGGCGTGGCGGCGATCTCAATGTGATTATTCAATGACTTGCTCATCTTCTGCTCGCCGTCAATCCCCAGAACTTTGGGGAAGTCAGTGTGTTTGGCCTGGGGCTCGACCAGCACGTCGCCGAAGTGGTGGTTGAAGCGGCGCACGATCTCGCGGGTAAACTCCAGGTGGGGGGCCTGATCCACGCCCACAGGGACGACGCTCGCCTTGTAGAGGGTGATGTCGGCGGCCATCAGCACCGGGTAGCCGACGAGGCCGTAGTTGACGTCGTCGGGTTGCTGGCGCACTTTATCCTTGAACGTGGGCAACCGGGTGAGCCAGCCCAGGGGGGTCACCATCGAAAACAGGAGATGCAGTTCGGTTACCTGGGGCACGTGGGATTGGACGAAGATGGTGGTGCCCTGTTCAGGGTCCATACCAGCGGCCAGCCAGTCCAGGGTCATCTCATACGTCCAGTCACGCAACCTGTCTGTGTCCTTGAGGGTGGTGAGGGCGTGCAGGTCTACGATGCAGTAGACGCAGTCGTAGTCGCCCTGCAGGGCGACGTAGTTGCGGATGGCGCCCAGGTAGTTACCCAGGTGCTGGCGACCTGTGGGACGGGCGCCAGAGAAGACGCGGCCTTTCTTTGTGTTCATCGTATTGAATATCCCTCCATATTGCTTTCACTTTGCGTCGAATAGTATACCACAGAAACGGACGCAGAACAAAAAAACGCTTCCGTTCAGACGGGGGATAGGCTGACTCTATTGGCCTACTGTGCCACCACAAAGGCGATGGCGTGTTCGCGGGTGTGGGAGAGGCTGACGGCCCACTCGGTGAGGTCAAGTTGCTCAGCGCGCTCGGCGGCGCGACCATAGAGGCGGATGAGTGGCTTGCCCCTTGCGTCGCCAATAATCTCCGCATCTTGCCAGTTGATGCCATCGCGCGCTATCATCCGCATGCCCACGCCCAACGCTTTGGCGACGGCCTCCTTGGCGGCGAAGCGGGCCGCGAGTTCCGCTGGACGGGCCCGGCAGTACAGAATCTCGGCTGGGGTGAAGACGCGTTCTAAGAAACGATCGCCGTAGTGCGTCAGTATCCGCTCGACGCGGGCGATTTCGATCAAATCAACACCGACGGTGAGCATAGGAGTTCTATTGATGATGTGGATTGGCCTCACGTTGCCGGTGGCCCGGCGATAGCGAGGGCATACGCATCGGGGTCGAGCCAGCGTTGCGCGACGGCCTGTACCCGCTCGGCGGTAATCTCGTTGATCAGGCCCGCATACCGCTGCAGGTAGTCCAGGCCCAGACCATAATGCTCCATATTGAGGATGGTTTGTGTCACTCCCTCGTTGGTCTCCAACCGCAGGGGCAGGCTGCCAGTGATGAATGCCTTGTTGTCGTCCAATTCCTTCTCATCCACAGGTTCTTCGCAGATGCGGCGAATCTCGGCGCGGATGCTGACGATGGCCTTTTCGACGTTGGCTGGGTTGACGCCTGCGATGACGTACCAGGGGCCGGGGCCAGGGCCGCCCGCCACGCGGCTAAATGAATAGTAGGCCAATCCTTGCTCGTCGCGTACCTTTTCCCCCAGGCGGCCCATCAATCCGAAAACACCCAGGATGGTGTTGCACACGACTGCATCCAAGAAGTCCGGCGCGGCGCGAGCGGGGCCGGGACAGCCCAGGACGACGTCCGATTGCGCCTTGCCGGGAATGATGACGGTGCGCTCGCGGATCTCGGCGATGTGGGGAACGTCGGGGAGTGGGGCGCGCTCGTAGGTGTGGTTTTCCCAATCGCCAAAGGCAGCCTTGATCTGTGCCAGCGCGTCGCTAGTCTCCACCGCACCCACCACGACGATGACCATCCCTTGCGGGCCGTAACCGCTGGCGTAGAACCCGGCCAGGTCATCGCGGCTGAGCATGTTAACTGTCTCGGTGTAGCCGATAAGGCTGCGAGCGTAGGGATGTTCTTTGGGGTAGGCCAGATCGTGGAAGGTAAGATCGGCCAAACGCCGGGTGTCGTGTGTGCGTTCCTCCAGGTCGGTGAGAATCTCGCCGCGCAGTTTCTCGATCTCATCACGAGGGAAGATGGGATGGAGTAGTGCGTCGGCGAGAACGTCGAGCGCCAGCGGGAGGTCTTCGACCAGGCTCTTGGCGCCAAAGCCGGTGGTGTGTGTGCTGCCGCCGACGCCAACGCTGGCGCCGACCGATTCCAACTGCTCGTAGATTTGCTCGAAAGTGCGATGCGTGGTGCCGCGCATCAGAGCGTTGGCGGTGAAGGTGGCCAGGCCAGCCTGTTCTGGCCGTTCGTCGTAGGCTCCCACACGCAGATAGCCGCTTACGACGACAGAGGGGCTGCTGTGGTTCTCGCGCACCAATACTATGATGCCGTTGGATAACTCATGGCGTGTGATGTCATTGGGTCCGGGGATAGACATAGAACTCCTTATGCATGAAACGTGAAACGTGTTGCGTGTTTACGGATTACGCATTACTCTGGGGTACATACCATCCGACCGTGCGGTTCGACTGCTTGAGATACTTCTGTGCCACACGCTGCACGTCATCGACGGTGACTGCACTGAGGTTGGCGATGTAGTTCTCAAACCAGGTATAGTCGGCGAAAACCTCGCTGAAGCCCATCCACAGCGCCTGTGCGGTGACAGATTCGCTGGAGTAGGCAAACTGTGCCTTGGCCTGTTTGATCGCCTTGGCCAGTTCCTCCGGCGTAACTGGCTCGGCAGACACACGTGCCAGTTCCGCATCCAGGGCTTCTTCTACCTCTGCCGGAGTACGGCCAGCACGCACGACGGCTGAGAGACTGTAGACAACGGGGGCGACAGTTGGGGGCAGAGAACCGGATATGCCTGCCGCCAGTTCTGTCGTCACCAACGCTTTGTAGAGGCGGCTGCTCTTGTTAGTCAGGCCGCCGCCGAAGAAGGGCATTCCGCTGGCCCCGGTGAGAGCGGCGTCGAGCGCGGTCAGGGCGAAGAAGTCAGGCCCGTGGACTGTGGGGGCGCGAAAAGCCATCTGGAGGTAAGCGACGTTGCCCTCTCCCTCGA
>JAUWOI010000479.1 GCA_030612185.1 Anaerolineae bacterium | reverse complement strand
TATTGCGCGAGTGCTCGTCGTGCACGACATAGGGTATCATCACGTCGCCGATGTGCCCGTTGAGTGTGGCCGCCTTGCCCAGGCCATAGACTCCCCGCAGGGAGTCCACGCTGGCGGCGACCTGGGAGAGAATGTGGTAGGCCCCCATCCCCAGCGGATAGTCAATGTTCACGATGACAGCGTCGCTCTGGGCCAGACGGTCGAGCGCGGGTATCCTCAACCGGTGGTCGAACCAGTCGGGTCGCAGGCGGCGCAACTCTATCACCTGTGCCTCGACGTCGAAGACGTGGCGGCTGTCAATGTGCATGATACCGCACAGCACCTCCTCTGCCCTTCGCTTGTCCCACACGGCCTCGCTCCAGTGCGCGTCCATGTACTCCCGCAGCACGAAGTAGAGCAGGTTCTCGCGGTGGGAGGGAACATCGCCGGCACGGATGTGGGCATACTCGGCCAGCAAATCGTCCTCGCCCCGGTCCTCGATAAAGCGCAGCAGTTCATCCTCACGGCGCGGGGCGAAACCGGAGAGCACGTTGACCACACTGTGGACATTGCTGGAGATGAAGTAAACCGGTCGCTCGCTCAAGTCTACCGGTGAGGCGTCGGTGATGAAGTCCCACCAGCATCGCGTGGCCTTGCGATAGTCCACCAGTGAACCTGCCAGGAGGCGCACCGCGAATCGCTTACGCGCCCGGCCAATGTCGAGCAGGAGGGCGGGGAACTCGTCGCCCCATAAGACCTCGAACCGCTCCATGTCGTCGGGGGAGAGGGCCAGCGCGGCGGATAGTTCATCGCGCAGCGTATCCCACCCCCCCCTGTCTTCCCCGGATCAGAGGGGAGGCTCCTCCGGCTCGCCGCGCTCGACGCACGAAACCAACCGTTCCAGCAGCGGGCTGGCGTGCAACCGCTGGTGCATCTTGTTCCACTCGATCTGGAAGGCGGTCAGCATTGGGATGAGGTCATCAATGTCGGAGACGCTGGCGATGAAGGCGGCCAGCGTCTCGTGGCCATCAAAGACAGTGCGGCGACGCCGGCCGGACGCAGTCACCGGCTGCCACTGCTCGACGTTGGGGTAGCCGCGCCGGGCGAAGACCCGTTCCGACTGGCCCATCACGACCAGGCGGGTCTGGCGGATGCAGCGAGGCAGCCGCAGCGAGCAGTAGATGAACGCCGCCGCGTCGGGTTCCTCGGCGCGGGCGGCGGTGTGCAGCGACGAGTCCATCCCTGAGTGCGTCTCGACGAGTGAGCGAATCTGCACCTCGTCGGTGGTGCGCAGGAGCGAGTAATAGGTGCGCATATAAAGAGCGATTTCCTCGCTGCCGGTGTTGGGTACAGTACGTTCCATAGCAATCAGTCGTCAGCCAGTCAGTCGCCAGCCAGTTGGCCTATCTGAATTTCTCCGCAAGAGAACAGCGGATTCCAGGACAGCAACGGATGGTCGCACTTGGTCACTTGCTCATTTGTCATTGTTCATTGTTCATTCCCCCTCCGCCGTCCGCTCAATCGCCCGCACAATCTTGTAGTACCCTGTGCAACGACACAGGTTGCCGGTCAATCCAGCGATGATCTGCTCGCGGGTGGGATGAGGAATTTCGTCCAGCAGGCTGGCGCCGGCCATGACGAAACCGGGCATGCAGTAGCCGCACTGAACAGCCCCTACATCAATGAACGACTGCGGCACCGGATGGAGTTCGGCGCCCCGAGCCAGTCCCGCGACGGTGACGATGGGCGCGCCGTGGGCGCGGGGTGCCGGAACCAGACAGGACAACACGGCGATGCCATCCATCCACACGGTGCAGGCACCACATTCCCCCTCGGCGCAGCCCTCCTTGGTGCCGGTCAGCCCCAGGTCATCGCGCAGCATCTGTAGCAGTGTCTTCCCGTTGGCTCCTTGCACAACGACGTTCTCTCCGTTGACGGTGCACTCGATGGGTTCAAGCCCCTCGTCGCGATGGTGCACCGTCTTGCCGGCCAGGCGCGGGAAGCGGCCTTCGGTACGCCCCCAAAGCATCGGCGGGGCGGTGGGGAACTCCGTCCGCTCAGTGCCGTCGCGCAATCCGGTGAGGGCGCGGCGCACCAGAACACGGACCATCTCGCTCCGGTAGCCAGCGCCAGCGCGGATGTCGTCAATAGGGGCAGCGACCTGGGCGGCCAGGCCGGCCGCCTCAGCGACACGCTCCTCGCTCAGCACCATTCCCACCAGCGCCTCTTCCGCCTCCGGAGCGCGGATGATCGTGGGGGCCACGCTGCCCAGCGTGATGCGCGCGCGGGTGATGGCTGGTTGGTTGGTTAGTTGGTTGGTTGGTTGGTCGAAGGTGAGCACGGCGGCGGCATTTACCAGGGCGATGGCGTGGGTGCGCCGGAGGCCCAGTTTGGCGAAGGTACCGCACTGGTTGGGTCCCAGAGCCGGGAAAGTGACGTCGGTCACCATCTCGTCGGGGGCCAGGGATATCTGGCGCACGCCCTGGTAAAAGTCGGCGAAGGACAGGGTACGCTCGCCCCGGGCGCTGCGGAGCGTGAACCGGGCATCCAGCGCCCACAGTGCAGTGATAGTGTCATTGGCGGGGGAGGCGGTGATGAGGTTGCCGGTCACCGTGCCCCGGTTGCGCAGTTGGGGCGTGCCGACCCGCCAGCAGGCCAGCGCCAGCGGAAAGCCCCGCTCGACCAGCAGCCCAGATGCTACTGCCTGGTTGTGCGTCACCGTCGGACCAACGTGGATCAGGCCCTCGTCGTCCAACCACACCCGGTCCAGATTGCCGATGCGGGTGACGTCTATCAATACACGCGCCCGCCGGACACCGCGCCGCAATTCGACCAGCAGGTCGGTGCCACCGACGATGATGCGGGCCTCAGGGCCATGCTCGGCCAGGAGGCGCAAGGTCTCGTCAACGGAGGTGGACGTGTAGTAAGTTTGCCACATAGCAAATCGCTCCTGACAACGTCAATCTATTCCGGCTATTGCCGCAGTCGGCCCCCCTCCAGGCTTGCGGCCGGAGCCTTTTCCACAGTCCAGGTAACGGCTCATCTTTGGGATCATGCGGGCACCGGCAGGGCGTAGACCTCCAATAGGGAGAGAACATCGTCCAGTTGTATCTTCTCAAAAACTTGGGGCGGGTGTAGGTCGGATTTGCTATCCGACCGGACGGCGGTTAGCAAAACCGCCCTACAGTCGTCATCCCCCCCTGAATATTGAGAAGATACGTCCAGTTCTCCCTTCATCTCCTGGTAGATTTCGAACTTGGACGCCCAGCGCATGATTTCCATATCATCGCCCATCTCCCCTTGCTGGTACCGCTCATAGAACTCGGCTGAGCCCAGTCCGTATTTTCGCTCCAACAATGTCAAGTCCCGAACCAACTGGACGAAATCATCTATGGGTATGTTTTTTTTCCATGCCTCCCGCAAGACACGCCTGAACTCCGTGGCGGACTCGGGCCAGTTCTCCTTGGTAAACCTGATTGTGGGCATTTAAGCACCTCCCGCTCTCATCTCCTGTCTCATTCCGAAACGTAGTCTTTTGCCATCCCATCTGAGATTCTCTTTCACTCGTACCACGGCGTTAGTATACCTGAAAGCGATTGAAACAGCAAACGACCAGGCCCCCGAACGAGGGCCTGGTCGTTTAGGGCAAACGCATTTATCCGTTTGCTCGGCCTGGATTGTCAAATCCAGGCTAAAGGGAGGCCAAACTCGCCCAATCTGGTCTGTTCAGCCGCCGGATCTGGCGATCCGGCGGGAGCAGAATCGGTCTGGAATTATAAAT
>JAUWOI010000348.1 GCA_030612185.1 Anaerolineae bacterium | reverse complement strand
CTGGCCCTGCCCGCCCTCGGCCACGACCTCTACGGTGTGCGGGCCTGGGGAGAGACCGGTCGCCAGGGGGACGGTCGTCACGGTGGGGGTCTTGTCGTAGAGCACGACGTAGGCGCGGCCTGCCTCGTCCCGGGGCAACCGGTTGGCCGGCCTGCCATCAACCGTGACGTAGAGGAAAGCGCGGTACGGTCCCCGCCGCACCGTCAGCGCGACGGCGGGCCCGGCGAAGCGCAAGGTGGCCCAGTCACCGCCGGAGCCTGTCGTGAGCGTAGTCGAACAACCGGCGTCAGCCCCCAGCGGCCCCACGCGCCAGTCGCCTTCATAGGTCGCCCAGGGGTTGAGCGCCGGGTAGCCGCCAGCCGGTGCACCGTCGGGCAGCGTGGCAGCCCAGGACGCCACCGCGTCGTAGACCGGGCGGGGCGTGTTGTCCTGCCCCACCAGCGCGAAGCCCCAGCGCGGGTCGTCGGGAGCGACGGCGGGCTGGAAGTGCTCCAGGATCAACGCGCCAGCCCACGGCCATTCGGCGCGCGCCCGCTCCAGCGCCGCGACGGCACGGGCCGCCTGGGTCGCCTCGTCGGTCTGGCCCCATAAGGAAGGCGCACCCGTCCAGGTTGGCGGCAGCGCGTTCCACCCCCAGTGACTGGCCCAGACCGCTTTGCCCGCATCATTGTGCTCGACCATCACCTCACGCAGCAGAAGCAACCGCGAGAAGTTCAGCACCGCCCCGTCTTCAGGGGCGCGGCGGTCGTCGGGGCCAGTGTCGAAGCCGTAGGGCTTGCCGGCCACGATGTCGAAGTAAGGGGCGGCCCCCGCCTGGTAGAGTTGCTCCAGATAAGACACGTCGCTCAGGTTCTGGGGGCCAGTCTCGACTGTGGGAGCCAGTCCGGCCAGGAGAATGTGGGCGTCGGGATCAGCGGCGCGGATGGCGCGGGCGGTGCGGGCCAGCAGGTCGGCGTAGGCGGGCGGGTTGACCGGGCCACCGCCCCAGCGAGCCGCCAGGTTCGGTTCGTCCCACACCTGGTAATAGTCCACCTGCGCGCCGTAGCGGGCGGCGAAGGCTCCAGCGAAAGCGGCGAAGCGGTCGGGGTCGGTGGGTGGGATGGGGGGACTATCGTCGAGGACGACCACCAGTCGCAGCCCGGGATGATGGGCCAGCGCGGCCATGATGCGGTCAGGGAGAGTCCAGTCGAAGTGGTCTGGCTCAGGCTCAATCTGGCTCCAGTAGAAGGACTGGCGCACCCAGACGAAGCCCCCCTCGGCGATGCGGGCCAGGGCGGCCTCCAATTCCTCACCTTCCCCATCATCGTACTGCTCCAGGGCGACGTTGACGCCAAGGATGGGCACGCCGGCTTCGGCCACGGGCGCGGGGAAGCCGCTGGGGAGACCGCGCGTGCGGGTCTGGTGGGTCACGACGACTGACTGTACAGCCAGCCCGACAGCAAGCAGCAGGGCCAGCCACAGGAACAGGCGAAACACATGCTGACTTTCTCTACGCCTGGACATCTCGTGCCGCTTCCTTCACAGTAGGCCGTGCCTGACGGGCTCATGCACCGACCAGCGCAGCCAGGCAAAACCTGCCAGTCCGACCACCTCCTGATGATTGGAGTATTGACAAACGATCATTCAACGCTCCCGGATGCCAACTCATATTTGCCTTGAAAACCGTCTAGCATAATGCAGATGATGTTCATATTGTCCTCCAAACTGGCTAACTAGCGCTCCATGGAAAACGCGGTTACGAAGCGGCTGGCCAGACACGTATAGTATGCGTCTCTCGATCCGGCGTGTGCTGCACGGTGAGAGTCTGTGATTCTCGGTCTATCTGGTAGGTGCCATCGGAGAGTTCAACTGCGTATCCCTCGGGGTATTGGTAGTTGGGCACAAAGATCTCCGTTGGATCCCTCACGGCCGGGTCGTGCCGAAACTCGAACTCGAAGGTGCGGCTGGACAGGTCAAAGTGCATACGCAACGGCTCCCCGGCGATCTTGCGGGCATAAGGGCGCACGACCGCCCCCAGCGCCCGCCCGCCAGAGTTGACGTCGCCAGGATCGGTCTGCTGATCCCGGCTGAAGATGGAGAGATCCTCGTCATTCCACTGGTCGCCCCAACGGTTGTCGTTGTCGGCGGTGTAGTTCCAGAGGGTGCAGTTCAGCAGGTTGGCCTCCATCGCCCGAAAATTGGCGTCCATCGCTTTTGTCTGGAGGGAGAAATCACCCGTGCGGTAGGCTCGCTTGTCCCGCATGTCGAACGGGATGCCGAACTCGCCGATGAGGGTAGGGATGGTGCCCATCCGCTCATCCGCCCAGTTTTTGATGTGCGCCAGTTGCTCAACGAACGAACGCTTCACGCGTCTGCGGCCGAATATGAGTTTGTGCGTGTGGAAGTCCACGCCCAGGAAGGGCATAAAGTTCTTGGTGAACAGGGTGACGCCATCATACCAGTGGGCCCCGTTGACCACGTTCGGCGCGTCCTCTGGTCTCCAATTGGGAGGACTCCCCCCTGGTGCACTTTCAACGAAGATGATGGCGTCGGGGTCCACAGAGCGGATCGCGCGGGCGTAACGGTTGGCGAAAGGGCGCAGGTATTCGTTAGCAAAGTCCACCGACCGATTGCCGACCTGCACAAAGTGGTCCGGACGGAGCAAGCGCGGGGCGCCATCTACGTCTAAACCCCACACGCCGTTCTCCTTCCAGATGCAGTCGTGCCCCTTGCGCCAGACATGCACACCGTCCGGGTTCACCAGCCGCCGCCCGCGCAGTTTGGGACCCGTGAGCCGCATGCCCCATATCTCAACCTCCTGGGAAAAGCCTGCTCCCAGCAGCATCGCCTGGAACGGGGTGGGCGACTCCCCTAACCGCAGCATACCGCCGCTAGAGTTCAAATCCGCCCAGCCGATGAAGCCGGGCGACGGCTCGTTCAGCGTATCGTAGCCCACGACGTTGGACAACCCCTTCAGCCGGAGCGCGACCTGTTTGATGGCGTTGATGTAGTGGCGCTGGAGAAACTCCTGCACCGGCTCGCCGTCCACCTCCGCCTGCGGCGCGAAATCGTCGCCCCCGAAGAAGATGGTAAACATCGTCGCCGCCGCCAGTTTGGTATAGTTGGTCGGCCAGATCATGCGGGGGAAGGGATCGCCGTGGATGCAATGGACGATGGCCGCCCCTGCCTCGGAGAAGCGGGGAACGTCCATCCCCACAGCCTCGAAGGTCCAGCCAGGCGCGCCGTCGCCGCCGGACATACGACTCCAGGTATCCTGGTGGGGGTCAATGAACAGATCAATCCCATACTCGCCTGCCTTCCGCACGACCTGGTACAGGTAGGCTAGATACTCCTCGTCGTAGATGCCCGGCCCGGCGTGCTCGACCGCCTCCCAGGTGATCAGGAAGCGCAGGAAGGTGAAGCCCCAGGCCCGCAGCCGGGAGAAGTGCTCATCCGCTTCCTCCAGCGGGAAGGGCCGCCCCACGAAGGAGACGTTGCGATGGTCGTAGAACCCCTCCAAAATGTGAGTCGCTCCACTGGGCCGGAAGGGCACTTTGGTGCTCCCGCCCAGATTGACGCCGCGCAGGATCAACGTCCGTCCATGTTCGTCCTTGAACCATACCCCATCAATATGCATCAGTCCACTCCCTCCCTGTCCGGCTCGTAGTACGACGGCGTCAGCAGCCGCGCCAGCGCCATCGTCAGCAAGTGCTCGTAGGCCACCTGGCGGTCGAGACGGCCTCCAGTCAGAGCGCCGATCGCGCCGCCGCCCTGTTTGGTGTTGTGCAAACCCGTCAGCGCATCCATCGCTGGCCCTAGTTCCGCCCCTGCACGCACCGCCACCGTCACGGACGGCGGGAGCAGCAGGCTCTCCCCGCCAGCGATGCCCACCACGCCGTCGTCGCGCACGACGGCGCACCAGGCACAGGTGAACACCCGCCCTTGCACCTCCAGCAGGCCACCCTCGAATCCGACGCCCAGCGTCGCGCCGCTCACACGCTGCGCATTCTGCGCCCGGGTGAGTGCGCCGTGTAACGTTTCCTCGTTGCCCCACGGCTGGTGCGAGACACCGCTCTCCACGGCCACCGGGTCCACGTCTACCTCATCCCCGTAGACACGGTGCAACACCGCAGCCGTGGCCGCGACCTTGACCGGATTGGCCGAACCGACGACAGCCTTCACGCGACTTCCACCGTCCGAAATCGTTCCTATGAGGAAAACCATCTGGTCGAATCCGCCTCTTTTCCTCCGTTTTCGCTTTCGTCTCTCCTCAAGTTGGAATTGGCTGACTCCTTCGACCGCAGCCAAGGCATATACGACTTCGAGAACGTCGGCCAACTCTTCCACCTCACCTGACTCGCCAAATTCGGCGACCTCCTCCTGCAATTTCCTGCGCAGTTCCCGTCTGTATGCGCCGGCATCCAATATCTGGGTTACAGGCTTGTCGCCACACCTCATGATGATGTCGGGTATCTTGTCCCTGACCAACTTGTTGTATCTCACGCTTCTCCTCTGGTTGAGAGAGATCGCCTCGTATTTCCACCATTCAGATGTTCCTGCCTCGTGCGAACAAGGTTTAGAACTCTACGATGGGCCTCCGTCAGTTGAACTTGCCCACCCGCCAATTGCCCAAGATCATGCTCCAGGATTTCGAGGAACCGTGCCAGCGACTCTCGCACAGAGATCAAATCGTACTGCGGCAGCGTGGCGCCCAGTCGGGCCTGCAAGACTGCATCCGCTTCTGCCTGAAAAACGTGATAAGCGCGCACACCATTACGGGCGCGAGTAAATAACTCCATAAGAAGCCCGCGCATTCGATGCAATAGTTCAATCGCTCCCCAAATCTGTCGCCGTTGCAGGGCGACATCTACGCCAACAGCATATCGCACACACATATCCAAGACCCGGCCCAGCGGCCCGTCTCCCACGCACTCGTTTGCCAGTCCGGCCGCTTTGATGGCCACACCGTCAATTCGCCCCGCGAGGACCCGAATACTGTCCACGATGTTCGGGCTGGTTGTTCCAAACACTGCCACGGCCAGGGTGCGAGGATCATCCGCATAGTAGGACACGGTGGCTTGTAATAGGGCCTGGTGTTGCGGTGTTCCAGGGTTATCTTCGGTCGCGTTCATCCATCTGCCTCCCATATAACCGTATCTGCAGGCCACGAAAGTCCCACCAGTCGAGCAGGTCGAGTTCCTTATCCAACGCCGGAGGGATCAGCCCCTGCGGGTCGGT
>JAUWOI010000247.1 GCA_030612185.1 Anaerolineae bacterium | reverse complement strand
TGCTGAAATCATCCTCGAAAAGCACATTTTCATCGGGGGGTGGTGTTGGTTCCTGGGCGGGCGGCACGGCCGCGACCGGCTGCTCCATAATAGATAGCAACAACAGCACCATGATCAGACGGCCCAAGAATCCAATTCGCTTGATGTTCATTGTGTACCTTCCCAGCCCCGCCTGGATGATCACTCGGCCAGCAGTTGGTCTACCTGCTCCATGCCGTCCTGGTCGCCAATCTGCTCGTAGAGCGCTCGCGCCGCTTGCAGGTGTTCCTCTCCTGTCCCATCAGCCAGGAGCCGGGCCGCCAGCCCCAACCCAACCTGCGCCGCCGCCTCCGCTTCCAACTCGCCTGTGGTCTGTGCCCCCGCCAGAGCCTGGGCGAAGGCTTCCTGGGCCTCTGTGGCCAACCCCATTTCGAGGTACACCCGGCCCAGAGCCAGTTGCACTGCCGGGGCCTCGTCGCTCGCAGTCAACTCTTGCAGCAATTGGGAGGCCTCGGCGCGCAACCCGTGGCCCAGGTAGAGTTCGGCCACCAACATGTCGGCGGCAGTTGGGCTGAGCGACTGGGCGCGCAGCCGCGCTTCCAACGCTTGCACCGACTCTGCTTCCTCAGCCGGCAGCAGCCAGAAGCCCAGTCCGGCATGTCCCTCGCTGCCCTCGTCGGAACGCTGTCCATCTCCCTCAATGACCAACACGTAGGTCGCGCGTGACTCCAGCGGCGGCCAGTCCTCCGGCCAGTCCAGTCCCCCACCTGTCGCTTGAACCGGCGCCCGCTCCTGCCCGTCGTCGCCGAGCAGCGTGATTGTGTAGGTGTCTACGTCTGGCAGGGGATGCCAGCCCAGCGAGGGGCGGCTGTTCAAGAGCGCCGTATTTCGGGGGCGCAGGACGTATGGGTTTTTGTCCTCCTTCTCACCGCGCAGAGCGGCAACGTCTGACCAGGGACGAGGAGGCCGGCCAGCCTGGCAGGGCACGCCATGTTCCAGCCCATCGGCGAGCAGAGAGCTAGGCCCCTCCTCCCACATCGTTTCAGCGCCACAAAAGATGACCCCAGTGCTGCCTTCGGCCACGCGCAGCAGATCGCCCGGCGCTACGGCGACACCGAACCCCGCCGGAAGAAAATCACTCCAGCCCGCGCGGCGCAGCCACACTTCCCCCTCGGCCTGGACCAGCAGGTTAGGCAGTGCCGGTTCGGATGTCTGGTCTATTGGCGCCGGCATAGGTGTTGGCGCCTGACCACAGGCTACCGCCATCAGGCCGGACGCGATTAGAAGTAAGCCAAGTAACACCCTCTTACTCGTTACGCTCATTATGCTCATTATAGAATTACCCTACAGGATTTGCGTTGTCCGCGAGAATCATGATCTGCTACTTGCAGACTTGCAGACTTGCGACTTTGCCGCGCTATGCTCATTGTGGATCTCCTGTCTCCTCAGCCAATTGTTCCCGGGCCTCGGCCACCCAGCGGAAGGCGTCCAGGCAATCGGGTGGGAGGTGGGATACGCCTGCGGCGCACGACTCTGACTCGGCCACGGCCAACGCATAACCTAGACTGTCCTGCCAGGCGCGGCGGGCGTCGGTGGGCTTTTCCAAAGCCTCGTGGGTCTGGGCCTCCACCTGGTGCATCTCGGCCAGGTAGATTTCCACGCTCACTCCTTGGCCCTGCAACGTCCTCAGGTTTTCTGCCACTTTTTCCAGGGCGGCCAACGATGCCCTGGGCAGTCCTTTTTCCAGGTAAGCCCAGGCGATGTTTTTGCCAATGACAGCCTGCCCCAGTGGGTTGTCCGCCCGCCGCTGCCCAGCCAGGAGTGTTGCCAGTGCCGCATCCGGGTCGTCTTGCGACCGCACGTGGAGGCGGCCCAGGTTGTTGTACGCTGGCCAGAAGCCATCGTCTATCTCCAGTGAAATCTGATACTCGGCTATGGCTTGCTCGTAGTCGTGCAGGGCTTCGTAGGCGCTGGCGAGGTTGTAGTGCGTGCGGGCATTGTGAGGGGCGAGACTCAGAGATTGTTGGAAGTGCCGGATGGCCGTGCTGTAACTGCCGCCCTCCAGCGCGGTCACTCCCTGACGGCGGAAGAGTTGAGCCGCCTGAGGCGAGCCCACGTATACAAGCAGGGCAAACACTCCAGCAGCCAACCAGGCGGTTGTACAGATGCGACGAGGACTATTCAGCAGGCGGGCCAGTGCCCGTGAATCATCCACACGAAGAACAATCTGCCGTCCACGCTCGGTTTGGAGTCCAAGCAGTGAGGCTATGGCCAGGAGTTCAGCAATCCCTGTAGAGAAGTCGAGGAATTCCGGATCTGGCCGCAGCCAGCGGTACCACAGTACCAGAACGTGGTAGACGATCATGGCCAGGGCAATGAACGTGAGCCAGTCCCATTGTTTGTGAGTGCGGTCCGTTGTCATGGTATACCAACCTTTGTCGTTACTACTCAGGTGCAATGCACTGAGAAGCAAGTGCGTTGCACCTTAACATATCCTTCGTGTAACTACTCAGCTACCCTTGTCAGCGATTGAAATCGCCCCTGGAGGGCTTTCAGCCGGGCGTCCACCTGCGTGGACGCACCTGTCCGCGTAGGCGGACAGCCAGCCGAAGGCTCAACAGGCGCGGTTTCAACCACCAGCCTGAGCTCCTTCGTATTATATCCCAAAGCCTTGCCAGGAGCAACTGATCTGCTACCTCTCAGTTCATCAGCGCCTATGCCCTCTGCTGCTCCAGTTGCGCGTGCTTCCTGGCGTGTAGGGCCAACGTCTTTGTTTTCACCTGCTCCAGGTATGTCCCTCGCAGTGGGTACCAGATGAGGATGATCGCTCCCAAGATCAACGCTATTCCCGGGATCAGCCCGACCAGGGCCTTGATGCCGAAGAGTGCGCTGGCCGGCTGATCGAGGTACATTTGCCCCAGGTTGGCCTCTCGTCCCACGAAGCCCGTCGTCTCCAGGATGAACGGGAGCAATGCCAACGCCACCGATTGTGCTGGTTTGGTCAATAGCGCGTTGACGCCGAAGAACGCGCCCTCGCGCCGCACGCCGGAGCGCAGTTCATCCTCGTCGGCGACCTGGGCGAAGAGCACATTCGTCAGCGTCTGCGGCCCCGAGAGGCCGAACCCGGCCAACGCCAGGCAGACCGGGATCATGGACGTGGGCACCACAGCGACCAGTACCAGTGCGGCCCCGGCGATCACCAGGAGAAGTTGTTGCGCCCCCACGACGCCGAGGCGCCGCCGGATCAGCGTCGTCACCGGCACGCCGATGACCAGGGGGAGGAAGATGCACGCCAGGACGAGCAGCGTGTTCATCTGGAGCACATAGTCGGCCAGGTAAAAGAGCGTGCCCAGAAGCAGCGACCCCATCAGAATGGACGTGAAGTTCTGGGCGACCAGGATGAGGAACGATTTGCTCGTGAACGTGTACTTGAGCGTAACGCCCAACTTGAGCGGCTCGTCCACCACGTGGAACTCGGGCCGCTCCTTGATCTTCAGCGTCGTGAAAATAATCAGCGTCGCGCTGACCAGACCCACGGCGATCATTGAGACTTGCAGTGGTAGGAAAGAGGGCGAACTGCCCGCCTGGGGCCGGAATAGATCAGGGATCACAAAGCCAAGGATCATCCCCACCAGCCCAAAGAGCGCGGACGAAATCTGCAGGCCGTTCCGCTCCGCGTCCGACTCGGTGATCTCGGGCAGCAGGGCGGAGTAGACCAGGCCGATCATGGTGTACGCCGTGTCGTACAGGAGCATCGTCACCAGCATCCACGCGAAGAGGGCTCTCTGCCCCGCCTGGGCCGGAGCGAACCACACGAGGATGAAGGTCAGCGCCAGGAAGGGCGCGGTGTATCGCATGTAGGGGATACGCCGTCCGAGTTTGAAGCGGGTGTTATCGGTGATGTACCCGAACAGCGGGTCGTTGATACCGTTCCACACGGCGTAGATCACCGCTGCGGTCGCGATCCACCGGGCCTGCAGCCCCAGGTAGTCCTGGTAGAAGATAGGCAGCAGCGCGCCGTAGGTGCCGGAGATCAACGAGGTTCCCAGCGCAGCGACGCCCCAGATGACCTTGTACCCCAGGCTCAATCGGACGGGCGCGGGCTGGGACGTATGGAGATGGTTCAAGACGCTATTCTTCTGACTTTGATGTCCGCTACGAAGGAGGTCACTTCCAGCCGAATCTTGCGTTCGGCCGTCTCATAGTCGTCACTGGCCTGGTGAAAAGGGAACATGATACCATCACGTTTCTGGCCGAGCACTCGGGCCTCCGTGACGAACGCGGTGGATGACACCGCAATGCCCACCCCTTCCGGCACGAACACATCCACGTCACCCACAAAGCTGAAGACGCGAATCTCTGTCTCGCCCACGGGGATGTCTGCGCGGGTCATGTCCAGGTCTATCTCTCCCACGCCGATCCAGAACTCCTCGCTAGCCACCTGCCAGAGCCCGTCGCGGTGGATGTCGCCCAGCAGTTTTAGCCGGACCGCCGTGTCAGCGCCGACCAGTTGCGGGCGAAGCAGCAACCATACCCCTAACAGGATCAGTCCCACCGGCCAGCAGAAAGCCCAGACGTTGACGTCTAACACATTGCCGATCAAGGACATCAGCCCGACAAGGATGATTAGAGCGCCGATGACCATTTGCCCTTGGTTACGCATGTCTACCTCCTCGTATAATATGGGATGCCGTAATCTTACACGCTTTATTCTCCCTGGGCAAGTCGGTATGCGACCGCCGTCCCCATTCCGACCAACACGCCCACCTGGGGCAGGACCTCCAGATAACTTGAGGCAGGGCTGATCGCACCTCTCGCATCAGCACCACGAAGGCCCTGCTGTCTTGGCTCCTCTGAAACGTCTGCATCGGCTGGAAGCCAGCGTTTTCCCACACCCGCAATGCGCGCGTATTGAACGCGGCTACCGTGACGCGAAACGCAGTCGGCATAAATGTGCGACGGGCGAGATTTAGCGTAGCGTTGACATACGTGAGGCCATGCCCTTGACCAGTCAGGTCTGGTCGCATACCCAAACCGATGTCGAGCGCGGCAGCGTTGTAGTCGCCCCCCTGTACCTGTGCACCGGGGCCAAAGCAGCAGTACGCTACGAGGTCTCTATGCTTGTCGGTGATGGTGTAGTAGGCATTCTGCGGGTCAAGAAAGACTTGCACATCCTCCTCGACGTTGTCAGGGTTTGGGTTGTAGAGGTCATAAGGTGCATCGTAACGCCAGTTTGAGATGGCGCGTGCGTTGACTTCGTCCATTGGGTGGCTTATCATTTTTCACCTCACCAGGGGGCAGAGAAACCGGTGCAATTCCTCCTCACTCTCGAGGATGTTGAGTTCAATTGAATGGCTCTCAAACCACTCCTGCACCTTTTCATCCAATCGCCGCACCTGCCTTGCCAATTCCACAAGATTGCCCTGGGACGCGGGCTCGAGCAGATCCGGGAAACCCGCCTCTGCATACCCTGCGATATACTCACCGAGCAAGTTGAAATCAGTGCCGTAAAACCCTCTTTCTACCTTGTGCATCAACTGGCAAATCTCTTCCTGCAAATGAAACGCGGCAAATCCCGCCGCCAACACGTCCTTTCGTTCACAGGCTGAAAGAACCTTGTTTTTGTACTCAAAAACGTAGAAGTAGAAGTCTTTGAACACATCCCTTGCATCAACCGGTTCGGAAACGGACGCCTGCGCCGCTAACAGTATGCCCCTCACTTCCCTTGCCAGCCTGTCGGCCTCCTCAAGCACATTGTCTGTGTCTTGTGGCATGATTATCGCCCTTATCATAGCCTCAAGACTATCAGGCTTGTGCTGCATTTCCAATACTTGGGACAGATCTGCCCCCCATCCCTTTGTGAAATAGGTTTGATTGACCAGTGCAAGGCAGTTTACAACACTATTCACAAACTTCCGGCCTGCCCAACGCATCCCTGCCACATCATCGTCAGCCACCGCGAACCGCATTTGTCCAAGTTGGAAAAGCGTGTTTTTGAACTCATCCAACGCTCGTTCTACCATCATTTTGCGACTTTCCGGCTTTGTGAGTTCTGTAATGCGGGCCTGCAGTGCGTTAAACCTGTCCAAATCCCCCTGCGACCGGTGATACAGCACTTGCGCGTCGGCAATCAGAGAGGCGGCAACTGCCCAGGGACGTTCGCCCCTGGCATTGGCTATATCCTCTGCCAGTTTCCACGATACAGGCCAGAAGTCATAGGGGAGACCATCAATGATAAACTGGCTACAGAGAGATCTGGCTTTTCCTTCGTCCGGTATATAAAACATATCAAGGTCTGATGTGGGAGACGCCAGACCTTTTGCATATGACCCGTAATAGGCGATAATGGCGACCTCGTCCTTATGCGCCCGCACAGCATGGGATACCAGTATCTCGGCTATCTTGAAGACGTCAGACATCGGGCCTCTTTTCTAACTTTGCACGTTACTGCTCAGGCTCTTCCCAAAACAGGCACAAATAGTACACGGATACACACAGATGAAACCGCCACGAGCCCCGCCACGAGTACTCGCGGTGGTACTCGCGGTGGACGGATTATAACGGGTTTTTTTGTCTTTATCTGTGTACATCCGTGTGATCCGTGTTGATCCGTGTCCCATTTGTAGATGGCTGAGGCTCTTACCAAAACAGGCACAAATAGAACACGGATACACACAGATGAAACGGATTCTCACGGATTTTTTTGTCTTTATCTGTGTACATCCGTGTGATCCGTGTTGATCCGTGTCCCA
>JAUWOI010000103.1 GCA_030612185.1 Anaerolineae bacterium | reverse complement strand
GCCGACCTGGGAGGCCGGGTACGCACTCACAAGCGTTTTGGCACCGCCAAGTGGCTACTTTCGCAGCGCGTCTGGCGACAGGTCACCGGCAGCGTCGCACACAACAAACTACCGCCCAACGTGGATTTCGTGACGGCGCGCACCGAGTTCTACACCCACCCTACCGCCTTGCCGCAGGTGGAGCGCAGTTCGATCAAGCAGGACCTCCACCGCCGTGACTTTACCATCAACACCCTGGCCATCCGCCTCGATCCGGACCATTGGGGTGAACTCCTGGACTTCTACGGTGGCGAAGCCGACCTCCAGAGCGACATCATCCGCGTGCTGCATAGCCTCAGTTTTGTGGATGACCCCACCCGCATGCTGCGGGCCGCGCGGCTGGAGAGCCGGATGGGATTTCACCTTGACCCACGTAGCGAAGAACTGATTACCGACGCGCTGCCACTCTTAAAACGGGTCAGCGGCGACCGCGTACGCCACGAACTAGAGCAGATTTTTCGCGAGGCTGAACCGGAACGGGCGGTGATCCGTTTGGACGAACTGGGTGTCCTGGCCCATATCCACCCCGGCCTGCGCTGTGACAAATGGCTACAGGCCAAGTATCGTGCCATCCGCGAAGAATTGAAACCTGAAACCTGGAACTTGAAACCAGAGGAAGCCCCTTTCCTCCATCTGGCCCTGCTGGCGTACCGGCTTGATGATGAGGACTTGGAGGGTTTGATCGCTCGTCTGATGATGCCGCGCGACGAAGCAGAAGTCCTGCGCCTGTTGCGCAGCCTGAAAGGAACCTTGCCTCAACTGGGAAAAGCACGCCGGCCCAGCGCCATCTACCGCCTGCTGCAGCCGTACCCCGCCCGGGCACTGGCCGTCGCCTGGATTGCCACCGACCGCAGGCAACTGCGGGGGAGGCTACTGCGCTACCAAACCAAGTGGCGGCTGGTGGAGGCGGAACTGACCGGCGACGATCTGAAAGCGCTGGGGCTGAAACCCGGCCCGCTCTTCGGTCGGCTGCTGAGTGAACTGCGCGATGCCTGGCTGGACGGCAAGGTGAAAACGCGAGAGGAGGAGGAATCACTACTAGCCAAATTGCTCCTGCCGGCGCGGACGGGGGAACAGGAGATTGGATAGAAAGGAGGGCTGATGAACGAACAGACTAGAGGGAAGCGTGGCCTGCCGATGACTGAGGTCGTCGAGGGGAAGCCCATTCGCCTCGGAGAACGCGAACTGGTTCCGGTAGTGCGTGTGACGAGCCGTGTACGGCGGCGGGCCTTCGTCGGCAGCGACAGGGTAAGCGCGCAAGGATGGGGTTTCGTGCGCATGCGGCCTGTGGCGATCCTGGAGCGGGACGAGGCGGGCGAGCGCCGTATCCCTATCGAGGATAAGACGGCCCAGGCGCTCGGCGGATTGCTTTTGGCGGCGTTCATAATCCCGCTGCTGCTGGCACTAGCCGTGCGCCTGGCGCGCAAGAACTGAAGGAAGAATAGAGAATAGAGAATAGAGAATAGAGATTAGAGATTAGTAGAGTAGAAGGGAGGAAATTCATGGAAGCAGAGATTCAGACATTGCTCGATTCTTTCGCTGATATGCGGAAGAAGGCTAACGTCAACGCCGTCTTTGGCAAACCCGTGACTGCCGAAGACCGCACCATCATCCCAGTCGCAGAGATCGGCTACGGCTTCGGTATGGGTTTCGGGCAAGGACCGGCGGCCGAGGAGGAAACCGGCGGAGGAGGTGGCGCGGAAGGAGGTGGTGCGGGCGGAGGTGTCAAAGCCCGCCCTCTCGCCATCGTCGAAGTGACGCCGGAGGGCACCTGGGTGAAGCCAATCGTTGACGAGCAGAAGGTGACATTGGCCGGGGCGATGCTCGCAGGCTGGGTCGTCTTCTGTCTGGCCCGGGCGCTGGTCAAAATCTTCGGCCAGCAAGAGTGATCATCTGACGTGGAGGAAGCATGATGAAGACATTGATGCGGTTGGCGTGGGAGGCACTCTTCCTGAGCGAAGGCCCCTACGCCGAAATGCACGACGACTCGAACCCGATGCGGCGCGGCCTCGTGCTCGGCATCCTGATCGCGCTGGCTGTGGCACTCGCCGGGCTGGCGGGAACAGCGCTGGAGTGGGCAACCACGCCTAGCATGCACGAAGTCCAGCAGGTCATGCTCGACGGTATCCAGAAGATGCCCTGGTACCGGGAGTTGCAGGGCAATCCCGAGTTTCGCGAGACGTTCCGGCAGCAGTATGAACTATTGTGGCGTTTCTTTCCGGCGTTCTTCGGTACACCGAACATCGCCCAGGCTGCGATGAATATCGTACTTATGCCGCTTGGCCTGGGCTTCATGTGGCTGCTGTACGGAGTGGTGGCCCATCTCTGCGCCCGGATGATGGGCGGGCAGGGAGGTCTGGGCCAGACGATGGGCTGTACCGCGTTGGCCGTCGCGCCTCAACTGCTGAATCTGGCCACGTTCTTGCCCTACGTCACTGTCGGCGGGGTGGTGGGCGTATGGACGTTGCTCTGCCGCTACGTCGCGCTCAAGACGTGCCACCGGCTTGTCTGGAGCCGTGCTCTGGCCGCGACGCTGTTGCCCTACGTCGTCTTTCTCGTGCTGATCTCATTCATCGCCTGCCTGGGCGGCGCGGCCGCGACATTGATCTTCGGAGGAGGTACGTCGCGATGAAAGAACTGCTTCGACTCGCCTGGGATGTACTGTTGTTCAGACACGAGGCTTATGCCCAACACGTTGCCCGTGCCGACGTATTAAAACGCGGGCTGACGCTGTTGGTGTTGGTGACGCTGTTGACAGGCATCGTCTCGCTCATCATCAACGTCGTCGGCGACCTGCGTCCGATGGCCATTGAAGCCCAACGCCGGGAGGCGGAGCAAGGCATCCGGGAGTTCACCAGGTCCCTGAGTTCTATGCGGGAATACTATGACCTACCGCCGGGCTTTGAAGAGCAGATAACTACCTATATGCAAGCCGGGATGGGGATAGGCTTTCGCATTGAGGCGCTTCCAACCCGGCTGCCCAAACCCGTGGGGCGGGTGTTGCATGACCTGGGTGCTTTCCTGTCGCTGCCCTTCGGCCGGCTGGCAGGCTGGATAGGATACACCTTGTGGGCTATGCTGGTCGCCAAACTGTTAGGAGGCCGGGCGACGGTGTCCCAGACACTGGGAGCAACAGTCCTCTACGCTGTGCCACATGCTCTGGACATCCTGGACTTCGTCCCCTGCCTTGGGCCAATGCTCACGCTGGCGGCGACAGTATGGGGTATCGCCATCTACGTCAAAGCCATGGCCGTCGCCAACGACTTCAGCATCGGCCGGGCCGTCACTGCGACCGTGGTGCCGGCGCTGATCGGTGCGGCGTTGTCGCTGCTGGGCCTGCTGGCTCTTCTCGTCATCGCGCTGGTGAGCGGATAATCGTCTCGCGAGGCCACGCCTCAAGCCGACAAGCAAGCGGACGCAGATACACGCAGATTTTCGCAGACGAAACAAGAAATCGGCGTTCATCCGCGTTGATCTGCGTCCCAAATTCTGACTCGTCTGTCAGAAATTTGCTCCCTAACTGGCTAATAGACCCGCTTGTGGTATAATCTGCCGCATACTTGCGACAGGAGGGACAGATGAAACCACCGCTTGATCCTATCCTCATTTACATTACTCCAGACTTCGGCATCTACTGGTACGGCGTTCTGATTGTCACCGGCGTTATGCTGGGTGCGGTTTACGCCGCCTGGCGGGCCAGGCAGGATAGTGAGAACCCCGATCACGTCTGGAACGCGCTCATAGCCGCCATCATCCTGGGTATCATAGGCGCCCGGATCTACCACGTCTTCTCCGAGCCTCAGGGCGGGATGGTGGGCTGGAGTTACTACCGCCAGCACCCCATCGAGGTTTTCTACATCCGGCAAGGCGGTTTAGGCATCTACGGGGCCATCGCTGGGGGCGTGCTGGGAGTGCTGATCTACGCCTGGCGCGCCAAACTGCGGCCGCTACAGTGGCTCGACTACGGCGCGCCGGGCCTGGCCCTGGGCCAAGCCATCGGCCGCTGGGGTAACTTCGTCAACCAGGAACTTTACGGGCCGCCCACCAACCGCCCTTGGGGTCTGATCATTGACCCAAAGTACCGCATCGCTCCCTACAATAATCTCACCGCCTATCCACCCGACACCCTCTTCCACCCCACCTTCCTGTACGAATCGCTATGGTGTCTGCTCGTATTCATCACCCTGGCACTGATCGCGCACAAGTTGAAGGAACGACTGTTGGAGGGGGACATCCTCATAGGCTACATCATGGGCTATTCGCTGGGCCGTTTCTTCATCGAGTACTTCCGCCCCGACGCCTGGATGATCGGCCCCATCGCAGCCGCGCAACTGTTCGCCATCTTATGCGTCGTGGGAGGAGTGGCACTGCTGGTCGTGCGGCATGCGAAGGCAAGGCAGACCCGGTCGTCTCCCGAGCCGTCCGCCAATCTTACCGCGGAGCAGGCAGTCGAAGCCCCGGCTGAATCTCCTGCCGAACCGACCGAAGGAGAGTGCGATACTTTCGTGTGACAGAATCAGCGCAGTGATGGAACAAAAAGTCGCGTTTATGCAACTACAGTTCATACTCGTCGGCCTGCGTCAACTTGCGCAGACGAATGACTACTGGTATACTCTGCTCGGGGAGCCTGATGCCACTGGCATCAGGCTCTTTTTGTTCTGTGATCAGGAGGGTAGTGATGACGAAGGGAGCGGACCTCTATCGCCTGCAATGCCTGGATAGCGAGCGGGACGCGAAGCAGCATCACCTGGCGGAAATAGAGGCTGCATCAGGAGAGAGCGAACCGCTACGGCTGGCACGCCGGGCACTGGAGAACGCACAATCGCTGACCCAAAAATGGGCGCTCCGGCAACGCGACCTGGAACTGGAGATACAAGGGCTCTCGAACAAAATCGCGCGCTCTGAGCAACGACTCTATAGTGGTGCGATCAAGAATCCCAAAGAACTGGCAGACCTGCAAGCAAAAATTGCCTCGCTCAAAAAGCGACGGCAAAAACTGGAGGATGATCTGCTGGAGGCAATGATCGAGCGGGAGGAGGCGGAGACCACGCGCGCTCAGGCTCAAGTGCATCTTGACGAGACACAGGCCCGCTGGTCGGCCCAGCAAGCGGATCTGATGGCCGAACGGGAGGTGTTGCAGGGAAGGCTAGCAGAAATTGAGCAGGCACGAACAGCACTGCTGTCCGGCATTGAGACCGGCGACTTGGCCGCCTACCAGGCTCTGCGGCGCAGGAAGGGTGGGCTGGCTGTGGTCCAGATGCGCGATGGTGCCTGTGGCGGATGCGGCGTCGCTATATCGCCGAGCCTGAAATGGCAGTTGCGGCAGGGAACACTGACCTACTGCAACAACTGTGAACGTTTAGTTGTACGTACCTGATGGCTTACAGCAAAAAGGCCACGACCCCCTCAATAAAGAGGAGGTCGCGGTCTGCGAAAGGAGGGTAACCACAAACAACCCTTAATGTGGGTTTCGGGGGGGCGGGAACCCGTCCCCCACATTGTTCTTATTCTAGCGCATAAGTGGCCTATAGTCAATAGTATAAATGTACCAATTGCGCGTCCTGGCGCAGTTGACATTCGCGCCAATCTGACTATCATATAGACGGGGGTCTCAACCAACGTTTGGCTCCTTGGGTAACTGCTCAGCCATAAGATGCAACGCACTTGTTTCTTGCCATTTCAGCGATTTCATCCAGTAGATTGCACCGTAGAACAGGCAAATTTGTAGCAAAGTGCGTTGCACCTGAGTAGTAGCCTCCTTGGAAGATTCGGAAGAGATACGGCTGGCTCTCGGGCATGGAGGGAGATCGTGGAAGAGCAAATCCTGGTTATCGAAGATGATGATGCTTTGGCACGCCTGATGCGTCTCCAATTAGAACGTGCTGCCTATAATGTCACAGTCTGTCGAGATGGGCAGAGCGGATTACAGGAGGTCCACAACTCGAAACCGGATCTGATCCTGCTCGATATTCTCTTGCCCGATATGCACGGCTGGGCCGTCTGCGAGCGCCTACAAGAAATCACCGATACCCCAATCATCTTCACCACCGCGCTGGGATCCGAACGTGACGTGGCCCGTGGCCTCGAATTGGGCGCCGACGACTACATCATCAAACCTTTCAGTTACAAGGAACTCCTCACGCGCGTCAAGGCTGCTCTGCACCGGGCGCGGCGTACTGCATCCCAGAAGGCGACGTATGAGAATGAACGGCTCTACGTAGACCTGGAGACGCACTCTGTCAAAGTGAATGGAGAGCGCGTCTTCCTCACACCGTTAGAGTACAAACTGCTGGCGGCACTCGTTCAAGAGGCCGGACACGTGGTCTCACACACAACGCTCCTGCGCCGTGTCTGGGGACAGCAATACGAGGATCGGCGTCAGTACCTGAAGTTGTACATCTGGTATCTGCGCCAAAAGATCGAGACTGATCCTTCCCATCCCACGCTTATCCTCACCGAGCGGGGGGCCGGGTACCGGTTGGTCGCGCCTCAGCAAACAGTGTAGACATTATCACTGGGAGCAGTCAATGCTCTGTATCGCCTACTCCACCGTCCGCTATCTGCCGGGGCCTGCTTCGGCCCCCCAATCCTGGCAGTTTGACACATGGTCAGCGCTGGTCGGCGCGGCAGTGGCTCTTCTGCTGGCCTGGTTGGCTTACCGCTTTCGTGATGCGCTGCGCCTGGGTTGGGAAACCGTGGTGGGGCCGCTGGTCCGGTTGCACCGTCGCCTGCAAGCCAGCGCCGAGGACCACTACCGCGAACTAGTCGCCAGGCGAGCGCGTTCCCTCACCGTACCGGCGCACGTGGCTCCGCTGGACGCTGTCTTCGTCGAGCCCAAATTGCTCCCGCCCACGCCTCTTCCCCAATCCACCTCGGAGATTGAGACTGTGCCCCTGGCTCCTCGGTTCTTGCCGCCACACCGGATTCTGGAGGGGCACCCTCAGTTGGCGATCCTCGGCACTCCCGGGGCAGGGCGAACGACACTGCTGGCCCATCTAGCATTCGTGTGCGCCCGCCCCACTGAAACAGGCACCACACTGGGACTGCCCCAGGGACGACTGCCGCTCTACGTGCCGCTGCCGGCGATGGACTGGGACGAGATAGACCACGAGGGAGAACAAGGTGAACAAGGCGCACAGAAGGGCGATGAGGTGGAAAGGCTTACCATGGCAGCACTGGCTGCTGCCGGGGGTAGCAGCAGGCTGGGGCGTCCCCTGCGTCAACGCCTGGAAGCCGGGCAATCTATCGTGCTGGCCGATGGATGGGATGAACTGTTGCCGCAGCAGCGCCAGCGGGCAGCAGCGTGGCTGGCCGATCTGGTCGCTGCTCTGCCAGGCAACCTGTGGCTAGTCAGCGCGGGGATGAGGGGGTATGCACCTCTGACTGAGGCTGGCTTCGTTCCTCTAACCCTGGCATCGTGGTGGGACGTCGAGCAGGTGGAGACATTCGCGAGGCAGTGGGTGGAGGTCTGCGCTCCGGCTGACGAGTCCCCCACTGTTGTCCTCCGCGAGTTGGCCGCCAAACTGTGGCATGCAGCGCGAGCGGGCTCATCCCCATTGGAATTGGCACTGCGGGCGTTCGTGCATCTCTCGGACGGACAGTCGCCGGCTAAACGGGTAGACCTGTTCGAGCAGACGTTGGACTTGCTGCTGTGGCAGGAGCAGGAAAAGAAAGCCTGGTTGTCGGCGGCTTGCCGGGTGACCTTGGGACAGGTGGCATTGGAACTCCACCAGGAGGAACGTGCAACGGCTAGCCGCGAGGAGATCGAGGCGGCAATCGAGACCGCGCTTCCCCCACCCGAGGAACGTCCGGCAAGAGCGGTCGCCCACGTGTTCCGCGCGCTGACCGGTGAGCGTGGCTTGCTTCACCCAGCGGGGACCAATCGTTATGCTTTCGTTCACCCGCTCTGGCAGGCGTACCTGGCAGCACGCCAAATGGGTGCCGTCGCTCCTGCCAGCCTAGTTGAGCGGCTGGATGACCCTCGTTGGGCCGACGTGCTGCGCTTCTACGTCGAACTCGGCGACATGGGCCCATTGGTCACAGCGTGGATGGGCAGCCCTGACGATATGTTCCACACACGCCTCTGCACTCTCAGTTCCTGGATCAACGTGGCTCCAGAGGGTGCGACCTGGCGCGATGGAGCGATGGCGATGTTGGCACGCGGTTTTCTGCAGCCCGGCCAGCCGGTCATAACCCGGCGAGCGTTGGCAGAGGCACTGGCGGCGACCGGTATACCTGGCGTCACCTACCTCTTCAAGCAGGCGCTACAGCATCCGAACGAAGAAGTGCGCACTGCCGCTGTTCTTGGACTGGCCAGAATCGCGGGCGAGTCAGACTTGCCAGACATTGAGGCCGCGCTGAGTGACGAGGATCCCGCCGTGCGCCAGGCGGCTGTGCGTGGCCTGGCGTACCTGAGCATTGACGCTGCAACACGGCTCCTGGAACGGGTGCTGCTGGAGGGAGATGAGACGCTCAGGCCGGTGGCGGCCGAAGTCTTGGCTGAATGTGGAGAAGAGGGCATAGCCTTCCTACGCGAGGCAGTCGAGTCGGAGGACGTGATGATCCGGCGAGCGGCAGTCTTTGGACTGGCAGAAGCCGGGGCGCGGGATCTGCTGGAGAAAACAGCACGGGAGGACGACCAGTGGATCGTGCGATCGGGAGCATCAATGGCACTGGCGGAGATAGAAGAACAGGAGAAATATCCCGGTGTCGCGCCTCCGCCCAAGATCGAACGCTTGCCCTGGCTCATCTCGTGGGCAGCGACTCAGGGCACAGGGATGGGAGTGGGCGATGCGGCGCGGCAGATGCTCTGGCGTGCATTGAGTGAAGGTGAGGCATCGATTCGTCTAGCCGCAGCACAGATACTGGTTCAGGTTGGTCGCCCCGACGACGTCGAGCCACTGCGAACCGCGCTGACTGACCCCGATCCGGCTGTCACGGGCGCAGCGCTGGAGGCATTGGCCGAAATCGGCAGGCGGTATGATTTGAGGATTGAGCAGGTGAGTGAGTGAGTAGACGGGTAGATGAGAGATGATGAGTAAACGAGGCGTTACTTCGCGCTCAACAGGGCATAGACAGCGTCGGCGGAGACACCCATCACGCACACACGCTTCTGGCGCGATGTGTGACCGGTGAGAATCTCGACGTCGAACGTTGAGACGCCCAATTGATCGGCCAGGAATTCCCGCAGCGCACGATTGGCCTTGCCCCTCACCGGTGGGGCCGTCAGCCGTATCTTGAGCGCGTCTCCGTGCGACCCCGCCACCTCATCCCGCCTGCTGCGAGGCAGAACGCGCACCCGGAAGATGCATCCACCTTTTCCTTCGCTTACCTGCAGCGCCACTCCAGCCCCCGGCGCTAAAACAGCGCCACGACTAATGTCTGCAGCAATTGCTCCACGAACCAGAGGATGAGCAAAGCCACCATAGGCGTGAAGTCCACGCCACCAACAGGAGGGATGTAGCGGCGTAGGGGGGCCAATACCGGTTCGGTAACCCGAATCAAGAACTGCATCGCCGGATGGTAGTAACTGATTCTGAACCACGGCAACAACGCACGGGCGATGAAGGCAAGACGGTAGAGGGTGAAGACTATGTTTACAAATCGTAATAGTAGGACGTTCATTGGCTTTCCTTTCCCCGTTTACCAAATATGGCGCGCCCAATCCGCACCAGCGTCGCCCCCTCCTCAATAGCGACCTCAAAGTCGTCGGTCATACCCATTGAGAGGTGACGCCAGCCATGCGCTGGGAGACGTTCTTGCAGTGCGTCGAGCAAGGCGCGTAGGCTGGCAAAGACCGGCCGCACGGTCTCTGGATCAGCGACGAGGGGAGCCATCGTCATCAGGCCCTGCACCGAAAGCCCAGGCAGCGCCAGAATCTCCTCGACGGCGGCGAAGAAAGCACTTCGCCGCGCCTCGTCGTGCTCCCAACCCCGCAGGTCAAACCCGAACTTGGTCTCTTCGCCGGAGACGTTGCACTCCAGGAGTACCGGCAGTGTCCGTCCGGCCTCCTGCGCAAAGCGGCTTAGCCGACGCGCGATCTTGAGCCGATCTACAGAGTGGACGTAGTCGAAGTGCACCACAACCGCCTCTGCTTTCCGGCTCTGCACGTGGCCCACCATGTGCCAGGCCGGTCGAGGGCCAGTGATAACGGCGTGGACGGCGGGAATCTTGGCCGCCCCCTCCTCGACGCGATTTTCGCCGAAGTGACGCACGCCAGCATGATAGGCGGCCACGACTGCCTCAGGGGGAAAGGTCTTGGCTACAGCGACCAACGTGACCTCGGCGGGGTCCCGCCCGGCCCGTCGCGCAGCCTCGGCAATGCGCTCTTGAACATGTGTCAGATTGCGTGCGATTTCAGTCATTCCAGTAGCCCCATCACTATCCCAAAGCGACCCGTACGTCCGTGCTCAGCCCGGTGTGAGAAGAATTCATCCACGTGGCAGGCGGTGCACAAGCCGGCATCCTCAATCTGCTCCACACCGGCAGCGCGCAGTTGGGCCTGCACCGCAGCGGGCAAGTCGAGGTGGGGCCGCCCATCGCCGTCGCGCACCACACCAGCCCCAGGTGGACAGGCTGCCTCCACCGCCACCGCGATCTCTGGCCCCACCTCGTAGCAGCAGGGGCCGATGGTAGGGCC
>JAUWOI010000354.1 GCA_030612185.1 Anaerolineae bacterium | reverse complement strand
CGGGACCCCTCCGCCACGGCTCAATCCATCGCCGAGGACGTGGGGCGCTTGCCGGAGTTCGTCTACGAAGACCCACGGCGCGAGCGGGCCGCCCGGCTGTGCCTGACGCCCCAGTTGCAGACTGCCACCGTGGCCGAACTGAACCAGGTTATAGAAACACTGGCTGACCAGATGAAGAACCGGCGTGCCAAGCCCAATACCTTCCTGGAACTTGACCTGCCTGACTTTGTCGAGATGCGCGGCTACATCCTCCTGTACGGCGGCAGCCAGCCGGTTTACGTCGAGGAGTACCGCCAGCGCGTCGAGCAGCACATTCTCGACCTTGCGGCCAGCCATCCCACCATCGAGGCCATTGATCGCGGCGAGCCGGTCACGGACCTGCAATTGATCGAACTGGAACGCACCTTGCGGCAGGAGTTGGGCGGTGGCGACGTCGAACTATCGGAGGCCAACATCCGGAAGGCATACGGGCTCAGGGTGGGCAGTCTGTTGGAGTTTCTGCGTCGCCTGCTGGAAATCGAGGGCATCCCTGATTATGGTGACATCGTGCGCCGCCAGTTTGAAGGCTTCATTGCCAGGCATCCCTTCAATGCGGATCAGATCCGCTTCCTGCGGGCAGTGCAAAACGTCTTCCTGCAAAAACGACGTCTGGAATTGCCCGACCTGTACGACCCGCCGCTGACCCGCTTCGGCCAGGATGCCGTCGAGCGATTATTTACGCAAGACCAAGTGAGTGAAATGCTGGCATTCGTCGAGACCCTAAGGGTTTTCTGAAACCCTTAGGGTCTTGTGATCACGGAGGCACCCAATGTCCAAACCAGTCCCCCTCCAATACGGCAAGTACTACCACATCTACAATCGCGGCAACAACCAGGAAGACATCTTTTTTGAAAAATGCAACTATCGCCATTTCCTGGAACTCTACGCCAAGTACATTGTGCCGATAGCCGACACCTGCGTCTACTGTCTACTGCGCAACCATTTCCATTTCCTGGTACGTATCAAAACGGTGGAGGAGCAAGAGACCCTTAGGGTTCTAAAGCCGAGCCAGCAGTTCGGAAACCTTTTCAATGCATACGCCAAAGCGATTAACAAGGCATATAATCGCACCGGAAGCCTCTTCCAAAACCCCTTTGGACGCATCGAAGTCGCCTCCGACGCCTATTTCATCTGGTTGGTGATCTACATCCACCAGAACCCGCAGAAGCACGGCTTGGTAGACGATTTCCGCGCCTGGCCCCACTCATCTTATCAGACACTTTTGTCCACCAAGCCAACGCGCCTGGAGAGGGGTGATGTGTTGGCGTGGTTTGATGGCGTGGATAACTTTGTGGTATTGCACCAGCAAGAGGTGACCGAACAGAAGGTGGCCTTGTGGGTGCCTGAGGATTAGACCCTAAGGGTTTCAGAAAACCCTTAGGGTCTAGAAGGGTCTGGAAGGAATTACCAATGCTCACCGACTCCAAACTGCGCTCTCAAGTAGACCAACTGTGGGACAAACTCTGGACGGGCGGCCTCTCTAACCCGCTCGACGCCATCGAGCAACTGTCGTACCTGCTCTTCCTCAAGCGGCTGGACGATGTCGAGAACCGGAACGAGCGCCAGGCCCAGCGCCGCGGACAACTGTACCTGCCCCGCGTCCCGCTGGAGAAACGCTGGGGACATTGGACGAACTTCGAGGCGGGCAAGGCGCTCGCCCACGTGAAAGAGGTGGTCTTCCCCTGGTTCAAAGAGATGGGGGAGGGGGGCAGTTCCTTCGAGCGGTACATGAAAAACGCCGAGTTCAAGATCAACAAGCCCAGCCTGCTGATCGAAGCCTGCCAGATGATAAATCAGATGCAGATCTCAGCCCAGAACCAGGATGTGCAGGGCGACCTGTACGAGTACCTGTTGAGCAAACTGAACACCGCCGGGCGCAGCGGCCAGTTCCGCACACCGCGCCACGTCATCCGTTTGATGGTGCAGATGATTGATCCCCGGCCCGGCGAGCGCATCGGTGACCTGGCGGCGGGCACCTGCGGCTTCCTGGTCAACGGGTACCAGTACATCCTGGAACAGCACACCTCCCCCGACATCCTGGAATACGACGGGCAGGGCTGGCCCCACAACCTGGTCGGCGACCTGCTGACAGACGAGCAGCGCACGTTTCTGCAAGGGGAGGCCTTCCGAGGCTACGACAACGACTCTGGGATGGCCATGCTGCGCATCGGCTCGATGAACCTGATGCTGCACGGCATCGAGTACCCGCGTTTTTTTTACATGGACACGCTCTCCAAGGACTTCACCGAGGCGCGCGACTACGACGTGATCCTGATGAACCCGCCGTTCAAGGGTGCGGTGGACAAGGGCAGCGTCAGCGACACGCTGCCGAGCAACACCCGCAAATCTGAGTTGCTCTTCGTGCATCTGATCCTGCGGGCGCTGGATATGGGCGGGCGCTGCGCCGTGATCGTGCCCGACGGCGTGCTCTTCGGCTCCAGCCGGGCGCACGTCGAACTGCGCCGGAAACTGATTGAGGAGAACCGGCTGGACGGCGTGGTCTCCATGCCCGGCGGCGTGTTCAAGCCCTACGCGGGGGTCTCCACGGCGGTGCTGCTCTTCACCCGTGGCGCGACGACCGACCGCGTATGGTTCTACGACATGGCCCACGACGGCTTCTCGCTGGACGACAAGCGGCAGATAGTGCCCGAAAACGACATCCCCGACATCCTGGAGTGTTGGCGCCAGCGGCACGACGCCGAATTCCAGGCCGCGCGCCAGGCCCGCCGGGAGGCTCTCCGTGCCCAGGTCGCGCCGCTGAAGGCCGAACGGTTGAAGTTGCAGGCCGAGATCAACCGCTTGACCTTCGAAAGCGTGATCGAAGACCCTAAGGGTTTTCCGAAACCCTTAGGGTCTGCCAACGACGAACTGGCCGACCTCGAAGCCCAGATCGCCCCTCTCCAGGCGCAGATGGATCAACTGACCCGCCAGTTCTGGGTCACCAGGGAGCAGGTCAAGGCCAACAAGTACGACCTCTCCGCCAGCCGCTACCGCCAGGTGGTGCAGGACGAAGCCTATTATGAGAAGCCCCAGGTGACGCTGGAGCGGTTGTTGGAGTTGGAACGGGTGATGGGTGAGGAAGTGCGAGAGATTCAAAGGTTGCTTGAATGAAATTCGTTGCTCTGGATGAGGTTGCCAGGATAGATCGGACAGTTGCGTCTAGTGAGGAGTGTGAGACACTCCCCTACGTGGGTCTCGAGCACATCGAGAAGGATGCAGGCCGTTTCGCTGCTGAGTTTGATGGTAAACCAGAGTCGTTGCGTGCCACTAAATTCAGGTTTACCTCGAAGCACGTGCTATACGGGAAACTGCGACCCTACCTGAATAAAGTCGCATTACCGGCCTTTGATGGTGTCTGCACAACTGAGATACTACCGATCTTGCCAGCAGAGGATGATCTAGACCGTACTTACCTTTGGGCATTTCTGCTGACACCCGGATTTGTCGAATGGGCAAGCTCAAACGTTTCAGGGGCGAATCTGCCAAGGATTTCCCCCAAACTGCTGGCGAAGTACAGAATCCTCCTCCCCCCACTCCCCGAACAAAAGCGCATCGCTGCCATCCTGGCAAAAGCGGATCGCTTGCGCTGCCTGCGCCGCACCGCCCGCGACCTCAACGACACCTACCTGCAATCGGTCTTCTTGGAGATGTTTGGGGATCCGGTGTCGAATCCGATGGGGTGGCCTATTGTTAAGCTGAGCTCAATTGGTAGATTAGATCGAGGGAAATCAAAGAATCGTCCCAGAAATGCTCCAAAGTTATATGGTGGTCCATACCCGTTTGTTCAAACTGGCGATGTAGCAAATGCATCAGGATACGTCAGAGCCTATAAACAAACCTACTCAGAATTAGGGCTTGAGCAAAGCAAGCTATGGCCTAGCGGAACTCTTTGTATAACCATTGCTGCTAATATAGCCAAAACAGCCATTATGACTTTTGGTGCCTGTTTTCCCGATAGTGTGGTTGGTTTTGTTCCAAATGAGAAAACGAATGTTGAATTCGTTCAACAGTGGTTTGCATTCATTCAGGGAATTCTAGAAGAAACGGCCCCTGAATCTGCACAGAAGAACATAAACTTGAGAATCCTGAGAAACCTGGACATCCCACTTCCTCCTCTCCCGCTCCAAGGAGAGTTCGCCCACATCACCCACAAATTCGAGCGGTTGCGCGGCCAGCAACGCGAAGCCGAGCGCCAGGCCGAGCACCTGTTCCAGACGCTGCTGCAGCGGGCGTTTCGAGGGGAGTTGTGAACCACGAAACTCACGAAGTGGACGAAGGACGCGAAAGGGTTTCGTGCGTTTCGCGCCCTTTCGCGCTATTCGTGTTCCAAACGCTGCTGCAGCGGGCGTTTCGCAGAGAGTTGAGATGAGACCCGGAGGTGCATACATGATGAAAGCCGCCATCATCTACTGGTCAAAAACCGGAAACACTGAGAAAGTAGCCCTGGCCATCAACGAAGCCTTGCAAGCGGCCGGCGTTGAGGTTTTGCTCAAGAGGACGGAGGAAGCCGCAGGTATCAACTTCTACGACTATAACTTGATCTGCATCGGTTTTCCGTCCTATCAATGGTCTCCTCCTAAACCGGTGGACAAGTTCCTGAAGAGCAAGTTCGCTGAGTACAGGAGGCAGGGTCGCGTAAAAGTGGGCGCTCCAAAAGTCCCTGGAAAGAACGTGCTGATTTTTTGCACGTATTCTGGGCCGCATACCGGCATCAACGAGGCCATTCCCGCCGGCAAGTATGCCGGGCAGTTCTTCGAGCACCTGGGTTTTACCGTGTTGGATGAGTGGTACGTGGTGGGTGAGTTCCACGGCTCAGAGGAAGCGAGTACCCGGGGCCGGCTGGGGGATATCAGGGGGCGGCCCAACGCAGAAGACCTGAGGAAAGTCAGGCGGGACGTGACACAGTTGCTACGACGCCTATAAAGTGTGCAAGATACATGGCCTGACGGAGGACGAAATCGCAGCGATGGCGGTAGACAGATCACAGGAGGCGCACATTTGACCGGGTCCCAACCCTCTATCACCGGCACAACCCACACCCTGCCCTTCGACAAACTGTCGCCGCGTGACTTTGAGCGGCTGTGCCTGTGGCTGGTCGAGCGCGAGGAGACTGCCCTGCCTGCCCCGAGCGTAGTCGAG
>JAUWOI010000398.1 GCA_030612185.1 Anaerolineae bacterium | reverse complement strand
CGATGCAGATCAGTGGTTTTGAGTTCCCCGACGACACGTACTTCGACGAACTCCACAGTTGGGCTCGGGTGGAGGGGAACGTCGTCACGCAGGGCTTGACCGGATTCGGCCAGGCGATCGCTCAGGAGATCGTATTCGTCGAAGCCCCACGCACCGGACGGGAGGTTGAGCAGGGGCAGACCTTCATGTCCATGGAGTCGGGCAAGTGGGTAGGGCGCGTCGCCGCCCTCGCCTCCGGCAAAATCATGGAGGTCAACGAGGAACTGGAGTGGGAGCCCACGTTGGTTAATGAATCCCCCTTCGAGGACGGCTGGCTGGTCAAGATCGAGGTATCCGACCCCGCCGAACTGGACAGTCTGATGAAGGCTGGTTCCCCAGAGTTGAAAACCTTCATTGAGGAGGAGGCGGAGAAGTACAAGGATATCCTGGGCTAGCAGAGCAATGCGCCTGCGTATGGCGCACGTCACTTTGGCAGTGGGCAGCCTCTCTTTTGCTGGAGCGGCTGCCCATTGCTAATCCGCCCCCAATTCACCAATCACTAACCCACCAAATACACAGGAGAGAATCACCGATGAAACTCTACCGTCTTGGCAACGTATCCTGGCAGGATTCGCAACTGCTGTACCATTCCTTGCCCCGCGTGGGCCGCGAGGGAGTGATCCTTTGTTCCCCCGCCACGACCTACGTCTGCATAGGCTACTTCCAGGACGCCGAGCAGGAGGTGGACCTGGAGTTCTGCCGCGAGCAAGGCATCCCTGTCTTCCGGCGTGAGGTCGGCGGTGGCGCAACCTACCTGGATGGCGAGCAACTCTTCTTCCAGTTGATCATCCACCGTGACAATCCGCTCGTCCCCGCTGGCAAGTTGGCTTTCTACCGCAAGTTCCTGCAGGCTCCTATCGAGTCCTACCGCGCGCTGGGCATCCCCGCCGAGTACCGGGAGGTCAACGACATCGTCGCCAATCAGCGCAAAGTCTCTGGCTGCGGGGCGGCTGAGATGGGCGACTACTACGTCCTGGTCGGCAATCTGATCGTGGACTTCAACTACGAGATGATGGCCCGCGTGCTGAAGGTGCCCGACGAGAAGTTCCGCGACAAAATCTACAAGACGATCTACGAGAACCTCTCGACCATCAAACGAGAGATTGAGCCCGTCCCGTCGAGGGAGGAGTTGTGGTCGCTGATGGCCGACAAGTTCGTCGAGATGCTGGGGCCGATGGAGGTGGAGACGACGGTGGACGAGGAGTGGCGCGCCAAGACGGACGAACTGGCGGCGCAGTTTCTCACCGATGAGTGGCTCTACCAGAAGAGGCGGCCGCGCGCCAGTCGCTCCGGCGAGGCTCAGCGCAAGCGTGAAGTCACCATCCGTGCCGGCGTACAGGTGAGGCAGAAGATGTACAAAGCGCCGGGTGGCCTCATCCGCGCCACGAGCGAGGTGCAGGCCGGCGTCCTCGCGTCCGTCTCCCTCTCCGGCGACTTCTTCTTCTTCCCAGAGGAGAAACTGGCCGACCTGGAGGCAGTGTTGGCAGGAGTACACGAGTCGGAGGCCGAAGCAGCCATAACCCGCTTCTACAAGGAGCACAGTATCGAAAGCCCGGGCGTCACGCCGGCAGATTTTGCGCGGGTGGTGGGGTAGGCTGGGGACAAGATTGTGGGCTGCGGTCGTTGAAACTGTGGCGCTCACTCTCAGGACGATAGCAGAGGCGTAATTACTCAGGCATAGTCTCAGGCATCGTCTGGAAAGAGACAAGCCTACTCACGGAACAACTTCGTTTGATGTCATTGCGAGTGTAGCGAAGCACCGCCACGAGTACTCGCGGTGGCAATCTCCTGCCTTCAACATGTAAGCAATGGTGGAGATTGCTTCGTCACTTCGTTCCTCGCAATGACAGGCCAGGTAGTTACGCAGAGGCAGAGTAATTGGAACTCGCAACTCGTTATTCGTTATTCGCCTTCTACCCCGGCTGCCTGGTCCTCCAGCGTATGCCCGAATACGAGGCATCCACCCGCGCCGTGCTGCGGGCGCTGGGGATCGAGTTGGAGATCGTCCAGCAAGCCGCCTGCTGCGGCGCGCCCGTCGTCGAGTCCTTCACCGCCGACTGGGTGCATCTCGCCGCCTACAACCTGGCGCTGGTGGAACGGATGGGGCATAACACAGTCGTCACCGTGTGCGGCGGCTGCACCAACACCCTCACCCGCGCCGCCCGTGCCCTCCAGGACCCCGAAGTGCACGCCGGGGCGAACCGCCGCCTGGATCCGCTCGGCCTTTCCGTCACCGGGCAGGTGGATGTGAAGCACTTGCTGCGGCTGCTGGTCGAGCGGGAGGAGGAGATACGGGCACGCATCGTGCGCCCGCTCTCCCTTCGTGTGGCCCTCACCAACCCCTGCCAGGTCTTCCGCCCCGGCGACGTGATGGGCTTCGACAAGGCTCAGCCCAGGGGCTTCGACGACCCGATGGAGCCCCACAGTATGCGTCACCTGATCGAACTGACCGGTGCAGAACCGGTCGAGTACGGCGGCGAGAATGAGTGCTGCGGCGCAACACTCTACCTGGCCGATCCGGATCTGGCGCTGGCGGCTGGACGGCGCAAACTGGAGGCGACTCAAGATGCCGACCTTCTGCTCCACGGCTGCGGCAACTGCCAGTTGCTGCTACGCCGTTTCCAGCGTTTGATCATCCGGGACAAGCGGAACTTGCGCAAGCAGGCGCTCTTCCTGCCGCAATTGGTCGGGCTGGCGATGGGGTTGCCAGAGGAGGAACTAGGACTGCGAGAGGGTACGTGGCGATGAACCACCCCGAGGCCTGCATTCAATGTGGCACCTGCGTCACCGTCTGCCCGGTGGAAAAAGTGGGCGGTCACGCCATCGTCACCTTCCTGGCTGACCCCGACGCCACCGACTATTCAGTTTGGCTGTGCACCTCCTGCTGGCGCTGTCAGGAGGTCTGCCCAGCCGGGGTAGACATCCACGGGCTGATGATGGAACAGCGCCGCCGCGAGGAGGCCCCGGCCGGGTACCAGACCGCCTTCGAAAGCGTCCTGGCCTGTGGCCTGGCATTGGAGGTCCCGCAGGAGGAACTCGATCAAGTACGTGCCGCCTGGGGGTTGGAACCGACCAATCTGCCACCGCCCGGCCTCGCTCGGGTCCTCCTTCGTGGCAATGAATGACAGCCACCGTGAAACACAACATCTCCGGCGACGATAAGGCCACCCGCCAGATCTGAGGCAGGGGCTCCCACATCTCCCTAGTGTCAACATCCCCCACGCCGAAATGTAGTCAATTGCCAGTTTCCATATTGACTTTTGACCACCCGCGAGTACAATAGACGTTGGCCCTCTTTGAATTACGAAAGGCTCTCACTGAAAGGAGCAGGCTATGAGTGAAATCATCTGTTGTGTCTGCCACCAGCCGGTCGGCCCGGAGGCCAAATGGCTCGGTGGCCGCGCTTATTGCGAGCGCCATTACGCCAAGGTGACCCAGGATCGGCCAAGCGCCTGGCGTGCCGGGCTGGGTCACATCCTCGGCCAGGTGGCCCTTGTGTTCATCGTCGTGGCGCTGGTGGCCCTCCTCAAGCCAACACTGACCGGATGGGCGTTGGTCGCGGCCGGGCTCGTCCTGGCCCTGATCACTGCCCTCATCTGGCTGATCTTCTTCTACCAGCAGGATCGGCTGGAGCCGGAGCCGAAGGGCTACGTCCTCGGCGTCTTTGTCCTCGGCGCGCTTCTGGCCCAGGCAGTCGGTACCCCGCTGCTGGAGGAGGTCTTCGCCGTGCGCCGCTGGTTGCCCATCAGCCCCTGGGTTAATCTTCTCGGATCCATCCTCGTCGTCGGCTTCACGCAGGAGTTTCTCAAGTACGCCGCCGTACGCTACTCCATCTACCCCTTGTCCGAGTTCGACGAGCGCGTGGATGGCGTCGTCTACGGCACCGCCGCTGGGCTGGGATACGCCACGATGCTCAACGTTCATTACGTCGTCGCCAGCGGCGGTGTGAACCTCCAGGTCGGTGTCATCCGCATCGTCGTCACCGCGCTGGCCCAGGCCAGTTTCGCCGGCCTGACCGGCTACTTCCTGGGCCGGGCCAGGTTTGAGGATGAGCCAATATGGTGGTTGCCCAGCGGCGTCGCACTGGCCGCCGTCCTCAACGGCCTGTTCACCTACCTGCGCGGTGAACTGACCACCACCGGCCTGGGCCTGGCTGGCGGAGGCTTCAACCCCTGGCCGGGCCTGATCCTGGCTGCCATCGTCGCCGGGGCCACCTTCGGTACTCTCTTTTACCTGATCCGTCGCGCCAACCGGCTCACGCTTGCCAGCGCCGACGCGGGCTGATCGAGAAGGAGGATCAAAATGACGACCTCACAGACTATTCGACGACGTGACCGCTGGGCCGACTGGGCCGTTTTCGCCCTCGTGGCAGTAGCGCTCATCCTGGGCTGGGCACTGCGGGAGGCCGTCCTTTTCCGCACCATTCCCTTCACCGTCGCCGAGGGCGGCATCGCTGGCCGCTGCCCCGCTACCTGGGTGCGGGAGATCGGTGACGACCCCCTGCTGCGCGTGCGCGACCCTCTGGGCGGGGAATTCGACACCGTGCTGGAGTTGCGCAGCCGGCCGCTGT
>JAUWOI010000147.1 GCA_030612185.1 Anaerolineae bacterium | reverse complement strand
GTAACCGCCGTGCCGCTGCAGACCCCGTAACTATACCCGGATGGCCCGGGGGCGGGATATCTGGGTGGCGGTTCCCACTCTACTTCCTCGCCCTTGCCGCCGGGCACAACAAGTAATTGCCCTTCGCGCAGTTCCTCCTGTTCCTCTTCAAGGTCGTTCCACTCGTTGTATAGAACTACGGGCTGCACCTCGTACCCGGCCGCGATACCTGCTATCGTCTCACCAGCGCGGACGGTGTGGTATACACCATCCACAGGCAGGATGGATAACTCAAGCCCTTCCTGGATGAGCCATGGAGCATCCATAAGTCCTTCGCGGTTACTCCAGACAACCGTCTCTGGGGACAGGCCGAACCGAGCGGCTATATCAAAGACGTTATCACCTTGCTGGACAGAGTAGGTGATGACCTGTGCCCGTGGTCGCTCTGGGAAAGTGGTGTGGAGGACGGGAACCCGAGCAATGGTATCGGCGACGGAGAAAGGTGACCAATTGATGGGGAGGGGTGGGGTGGGCGGTAGCTTTGCTTCTGGCTCTGTTGAAGAGCCCATCTCAACGGGGTGAACAGCGTCGGGACTGGACGAACCGCTTACAGCGGCCCGAGGTGTTGGGATTCCCACGCCACTGAGAATGATGGCGGTCAGAGCGAGGGCGATGACGCTCAGGTGGGCAGTGGCGCGGGTCAGGAAGGGGCGTTTGGTGCGCCAGTCCACACAGGTGCGCCAAACTACAGTCGCGCACCAGGCCACGAAGCGCAGAGGAATGGGGCGTGAGTGAGAGGATGTGTTGGTTGTCGTGTCACGCTCCCTTTCGATGGGGGGCGGGAGTGACGATTCATCCATTGAACTTAATCCGAGGTCTTGCAACGATTGTCGCCAGCCTCATAAGATTATTATACCATCAAAGAAGGAGGATGACAATTCAATCTGCTCGGGTCTAGTAGCGAGCAGATGGCTCCTGCGCCAGCAGGCGGCGGAGTGTGGACAGTGCCGCCTCGACGGCCCGGGCACGGTGGCTGATGCGATTTTTCTCCTCCTGCGGCAGTTCGGCCATCGTGCAGTTGTACTCAGGCAGGTAGAAGACCGGATCATAACCGAAGCCTCCTCCCCCTGCTGGCTCAAAGGCGATCAGTCCCTCGCATACTCCCTCGGCGGTATAGAGTTCTCCAGTGGGCGTGGCAATGGCAATCACGCAGAGGAACCGGGCCGTGCGTTGCTTCCAGAGCACACCGCGCAGTTGCGCCAGGAGCATAACTGCCCGGTCAGTGTCGTGTCCCAGAGCGTAGCGGGCGGAGTGAATGCCAGGAGCACCATCCAGAGCGTCCACCTCGAGCCCCGAATCGTCAGCCAAGGTGGGCAGTTCGGAAGCACGCACGTATGCCAGGGCTTTTTGACAAGCGTTATCGGCGTAGGTGTCACCATCCTCGGGAATCTCTGCCCGCAGGCTTAGTTCGGACGGAAAGCGTAGTTTTGCCTCCAAGGGCGCAAGTAGTGCTCGGAACTCACGCGCTTTACCTGGGTTCTGAGTTGCGATAAGGAGTTCCATGGCGATGTGTTTCTCCGGTGCCACCTTAACACAAATTGGCTGTTTTGGCAAATGTCTGCCAATGTTCTCCAGGGCAGGGTTGCGCAATGCGCCGCTTTCTGTTATCATTACAGAATGACCGACAATCTTTTCCGCTTCTCGACCACGCTGGAGGTGCGCTGGCGCGACCTGGATGCGCTGGGCCACGTCAACAACGCTGTCTATTTCACCTATCTGGAGGGGGCTCGCTTTCATTACCTGCGCGAGTTGGGGGTTGTCTCAAGCGACCCTTCCGGCATTGGCATGATCCTGGCCGAGGCTAGTTGTCAGTTCAAGTCACCGCTGGGATTAGGTGAGCGAGTGACGGTCTGGGTGCGGGTGAGCGAGTTGCGCAACTCCAGTTTCATTTTCGAATACCGGGTGGAAGGAGATGATGGGCGCTTGGCCGCGACGGCCCGCTCAGTGCAGGTGTGCTACGACTACCAGAATCAGTGTCCCATTCCCATACCCGGCGAGTGGCGTAAGGTCATCGTCGTCTACGAGCCAGGACTGTAACTGGATGCTGGATTCAGGCCCCCGATGGTGGTGACGTATGATGGCTCGCCCACCGTCAGGCGGGCGTTTATGATGGCAACCTGTCACAACAAGGCCCCCACCACGACACGAACGCGGTGGGGGGCCTTGTTTGTCTTGTGATGCCGGTGTTACTTGTCCATTTGGCGCGTCGGTTCTACGTCCACGATGGTGGCACTGGCGGGCTCAGTGGCAGGGCGGGGTTTGGGCGGCTCAATCATCGGCGGTTCAATGTCGCCGTGCATAGTCGTCTGCCCCCGCAGGTAGGCCCCCTCGTTGAGCAGCAGCGAGTTGATGGTCAGATCACCCCACACTCTGCCGGTTTCCAATATCTCCACCCGGTTACCAGTGATGTTGCCCTTGACCGCGCCGGAGATGGAGATGTTGTTGGCCTTGATGTCGGCGATGATTTTCGCTCCCTCGAGGATGGCCAGGTTACCAGTGATGTCAATGGTTCCCTCGAAGACACCGTCAATGCGGACGCCCCCATCGGACTGGATGTCGCCTCGAAAGTGGGCATTAGGGCCGATAATGGTCTCAATCTTGGAGATGGAAGCCGCAGATGGGGCTTTAGTTTTCTCTCTTCCGAACACAGATGTTCCTCCTTTACTATGACGATTTGTCGTTGGTCATGGTATAGTGTCGCTCGGATAATACATCAGCATCGGGTTTTTGTCAATCGTGACCGACTGTGGCCCGACGTGCCTCCGCCAATGCTTGTTCTTCTTCCTCGCTCAGTGTTCTGGGTGAGAGCCAGCTCTGGACTGGCTTGGCGTAGATACGCGTCGCGCCACGCCCATAAAGCGCTGAGATGACGACGCCATTCCCCTCACCATCCGCCAGTGCCAGCGCGAAACTCTGGTCACCGCCGGTGTCCTGAAAGGCACGGAAGCGTACCAGCCCCACACCCTGCACGGCGTGGGACAGGGTCGCGTCAATTTGCTGGGTATGTGCCACCAATCGCTCGGTGCGCGCAGTCGTATCCGAGAGACGGGATGCCAGGTTCTCCATCGCCGTGGTCAGGCTGGTGTCCTCTTCTCCGGCAAAGATATTCTCGTGGCGACCCTGCAGCCGGCGCAGCCGGGCCTGCAGGTCGAATACCCACACGATACCGACGGCTACTAGAATCGTCAGTGCAACTGCCCAGATCAACAGTGCAACGTCCATTGCTCCTCCTTGCTTCCTATTCTACCAGCACCGGCCCCAGGATTACCCGATCGCCAGCCAGGTTCCCCGCTAAGTCTACCACAGGAAGGCGACGAAGGGAAGTCATCCCATACATTCCCACCTCCAGCCAGTAGTCGCCGGGAGGCAGGCCGGCCGGGAGAACCAGCCGATAGGGGTCGGTGAGGGTCTGCCCCGGCAGCCACTTGGGGAACCACAGGTAGGTGGGACAAGATCCGCCCAAGGGGGTGTAGTCGTGGATGAAGACAGGGCGGCCTGCGCCATCTATCAAGTGGATGAATATCGTGAAACTGTAGCGGGGGGAGACCAGCGCACGCCAGGTCAGGGCCAGGTGGAGGGGTTGCCCGGCCTGGACTACCAGTGGTTCTGACCAGTGAGCCTCTCGCACCTGCCAGCCAGACCGCGCCCGTGCTCCCATCAGCGCCACCTGGTTGTCCAGGTTCGCCAGTGTCCGTTCTGGCACTCCCGCCGGGGGGGCGTTGGCATTAGGAAGGACGGTGATGGTTGCAAGTTCCGCCGTTGTGCCGCCGGTTGAGAGGAGCAGTTCCGGCCGGCCGCCACTCAGGTCGGCATAGCCCAGGCGCAGCGGGTACTCCCCCGGCGGCAGGGTGAATGGGATCGGCAATTCGTATTTCTCGGCAATAACTTCGCCCGGTTGCCATTGGGGGGTGAGCAACCGGCTGTCGGTCGTCCAACGGGCCTCGATCGGCCCCAGTTGTGCATACGGCATCCAGATGCTCTCAAGTGGTTCCGGCACGCTCTGGTAGAGAACCAACTCCAGATGTTCACCTGCCTGGACAGTATCAGTGGGCAGATCGTAGCCCAGGATGTGGACGCGGTCGTCCGCCCAGATGTCCAGCGGATAGGCAGGATGGGCATCCGTCACCGGCGGGGCGACGACTCGGTAGAAGGATCCCTCCGGCACCAGGCGGAAGCCGGCGTCGCGCACGGCGGGACGGTAGTCGGGCAGGTAGATGGGGCCCTCCTCGATGTGGGCCCAGACTGACTCGACCCACGGGTTGGCGGTGGAGGCGTAGACCGGTGTCACATCTTCCTCGTCTAGTCTCTGCCCCTGGGTGTAAGCGTGGACCCAGAGGGGGGTCAGGTGTTCCCAGTCGGAGAGGAGCACCGCGCCCTCGCCACGCCCATCGAACCGTTGATGGACGGCGGCAACCCACTCCTCGGCGGCGGTGAAGTCGCGCAGGGAGATGCCCTGTTGGAGGTTGAGGGCGGCCTGGTAGAGAGGCAGAATGACAAATGACAAATGACAAATGACAAGTGAACAATGGACGATGAATAATTGCGATTTGCGATTTGGCCGGGTCAGGAGGTCGGTGAGAGCCAGTGCACCGGCGCCGGCGGTGATGGACAGGGCCATGAAGGGTAGCAGCAGGTAGGCCATCACGTCCTGGACGGTGTTGAGGGTGAAAAGTAAATGAGTAATGAGGAAGAGGTAGATGAGGATGGCGGGTTTGGGAGCGCGGCGGGCCAGCCAGACGAGGCCCACGACGATGAGGGTGATGACTGGCAGGGAGTATTGGAGCCGCAGGAGGGACCAGAAGACCAGTGCCCGGTCGGGTTGATCGGCTAGGCCGAAGTGGAATAGGTTGCCCCGCAGCCCCCTGGCGGTGAAATGCCCCCAGAAACCGTCCCAGGTGTGCATGGGAGGGGGATCGAAGGGGGCACTAAGGCTGCGCAGGGGGTAGTAGAGGAGCGGGGTCAGTCCCAGTAACAGGCAGCCAGCCAGCAACAATAGTGTCCGCCACTGACGCAGGATGCGCGGGCGCACGGCCAAAACGAATAGGCCGTAGGCCGGGACGCCCATCAGGGTGATGGGGTGATGGGTGGCGGCCAGGCCCAAGGTCACGGCGAAGGCGGCCAGGTAGCGGTCTTGTCCAGTGCACCACCAGCGGATCAGGAGCCAAAGGTGGGTGGCAGCCAGCGCCGTGCTGACGATGTGGGCATTGGCGTGGATGGAGTGTTGCCAGATGTCGGGGGAGGCGGCGAGAGAGAGGGCAGCGAAGATAGAGGAGGAGTAAATGAGTAAATGATGGATGGGTAGACGAGGCTGCATATACTCATTTACTCGTTCCTCGTTTACTCGTACTTGCTCACCCAAATCTTGAACGACAAGGTATACCGCCGTCACCACCCAGGCACCGGCGGCTGCGGCCAGGAGATTGGTGCGGAAGGCGATGGTGCCCAGCGGGACGAGGGTCTGCCAGAGTTTGGCCAGCAGGCTGTAGAAGGCGTAGCCAGGCGGGTGGGCGATGCCCAGGATGGCGGGGATGAATTGGTACTCGGAGGGGTCGCCGAAGAGGGCCCCGGGGGCGGCGGTGGTGGCGTAGAGGGTGAAGATGGCGGAGAACAGCAGGATAGGTAGCAGGCGCAGGGTTCCAGATTTGAGATCGGAAGTTTCAGATTGGGAATCGTTAGGGCTCATCTGAGTTGCTCGAATGTCTCATGGAGTGCGCGGCTGGCAAAACGGCCCTGGAAAGCGTCTGGCGCTTTGGACTCCAGAATGACGCGGTTCAGCCAGGCGTTGTGGCAGTCGCGTTCCGGGTATGGCCGGGTGACGGCGCGTCCCAGGACGACGGCTAGGATGTGGCGCAGTTGCGCCTCATTGCCAAGCCGAGGTGCTTAAGCAGGTTCGCGCTGGCGCTCGAACTCGTTGAGTAATTCTTTCTCGCGGTCGTTTTGCTCTTTGCCCCCGCAGGGTGAGAAGATGCGCCTTACGTCGCGACTGGGATGTACTCGTGCATCTCCAGGTAGGCAATGATCTTCGCCGCGCTCTCCTCCAACGTCTCCTGCGCTGTGTGGCAGACGATCCCAGGGTCCTCGGGTTCCTCGTAGGGGTCGGAGACGCCGGTAAAGTTCTTGATCTCCCCGGCAAATGCTTTAGCGTACATCCCTTTCACGTCCCGTTGGGCGCACACTTCAACCGGGCACTCGACGTAGACCTCGATGAACTCGCCGATCTCTCGGCACGATTTGGCCCTCCGCTCCCGGTAGGGGGAGATAAACGAGCAGAGGACCGCTACGCCGTTGCGGGTGAGCAGTTTCGCCACGAACGTCACCCGCTCGATATTCTTGTCCCGGTCCTCCTTGCTGAACCCCAGGTCGCGGGTCAGGCTCTGGCGCACGATGTCGCCGTCCAGCCGCTCTACCTTGAGGCCCAGGTCGCGCAGTTCCTGCTCGACCAGTTTCGCGATGGCGGTCTTGCCCGACCCCGAGAGGCCGGTGAACCACAGAGTGAAACCTTTTTGATCACACAATGTTCTACTACTCCTTTTCTGGGATTTTGATTGGACCGATGGCTGCACACAAGGCTGCCTCGGGGACGGCCCCGTGCCGTAGCAGCAGCGGGGGAGAGATAGTGCAGTCGAGGATACTGGACGGGACGCCTCCTCGACAAGGACCCCCATCGAGGATCAGGTCTATCCAGCTCCCCAGTTGCTCCTCGACCTCCTTAGCGGTGATGGTACTGGGCTGCCCTGAGATGTTAGCACTGGTGGCCGCCAGCACGCCACCCGCCTCCCGGATGAGATCACGGGTGAACGGTGGATCAGGCACACGCACAGCCACGGTGGGGCCGGCACTGATCGTGTCGGGCACTATCTCAGTCTTGAGCAACACCAGGGTCAGCCCGCCGGGCCAGAAGCGGGTGCTCAAGCGTCTGAACCGGGACGGCAGCGTGGCGACACGGCTCAACTGGCTGGCATCGGATAGCAGGAGTGGGATGGGCCTGTCGGGTGGGCGTCGCTTGGCTTCGTATAAACGGGCCACAGCCTCCACGTTCCATGGAAGTGCCGCCACGCCATAGACGGTGTCGGTGGGGAGGGCGATCAGCCCTCCGGCTTTCAACACCTCGATAGCGCGACGTTGTGCGTTCTCGTTGCCTGTGTGAATAACCTTGGCCTTCATCGGTATCGGTCTGGACAATACACGCGACCGCCGCGAATGCGGGGGCGTGGGTGACGATCAGGACCTAACCTGTGATGCTGTAAGCGGATGGCGTCTGACCCGCGATGCTGTAAGCAGATGGCGTTGGCCCGCGATGCTGTAAGCGGATGGCGTCTGGCCCGCGCCGCCGTAAACAGGCGGCGCTGGGGAGCCCTACACCTGCTCTTCGGGCTGGTGCGATCGGAAGCGCATTAGCGCCGAAGTATAACATGGCTCATAACTGCCGTCAACTCAGTGGAAAGTGGAGAAAACTGGCCCAACCCCCTTGACATCTAAAACGTTTTAGGGTATAATACTGGTAGTTCTAAAACGTTTTAGATTCCCGCTTTCCTCTCGTACAGGAATCTTGTTCCATGCCCGTGACCTTGCAGGACATTGCCATCAAACTGGGCGTCTCAGTCGCCACTGTTTCGCGAGCCCTGGCGGGTTACTCCGGTGTCGCCCCCACCACGCGCCAGCGGGTTTTGCAGGCTGCACGGGAGATGGGCTACCATCCCAATGTCACCGCTCGCCGGCTGCAGAAGCAGCGCACCGACACTATTGGTTTCATCATTCCCACCTTCGGCCCGCGCTTCTCGGATCCCTACTTCAGCGAGTTGCTGGCCGGCATCGGCAACGCTGCCGGCGAGCAGGACTACGATGTCCTCGTCTCCACCTGCTCCCCGGACACGCCATCTGAGGCGCAGGCCTACGAACGCTTTGTCCAGGGACGCCGCGTGGATGGCACGCTGGTGGTGCGCACCCGCGAGCACGATGCGCGTATCGCCTACCTGCTGGAGCAGCAGTTCCCCTTCGTCGCCTTCGGTCGCTCTCGTATGGAGGACGGTTTCTGCTACGTAGATGTAGACGGCACTGCCGGTATTCGTGAGGCAACACAGCATCTAATCAACCTGGGTCACCGCCGCATTGCTATCATCCTTCCCCCGGAGAATCTGATGTTTGCCCACTACCGCCGGCTGGGGTTCGAGGAGGCCATGTCGGAGGCGGGCCTGTCCATTGAGCAAACGCTGGTGAAGCATGGCGACCTGACAGAGCGCAGTGGTTACGAGGTCGGGCGTGCGTTCCTGATGCGGGACGATCCTCCCAGTGCCATCGTTGCCTGCAACGACCTGATGGCGTTAGGGGTTATCAGCGCCGTCCAGGGGCTGGGGGTCGGACGGGACGTGGCCGTGACTGGCTTCGACGATGTCTCCCTGGCGGCCCACTCCCACCCGCCGTTGACCACTGTGCGGCAGCCCGTCTACGAGATTGGGCAGCGCATCTGCGAGATGCTGATCCACCTGCTGCAAGGAGAGACGCTGGAAGAACGGCACGTGATCTTGCGGCCGCAGTTGGTCGTGCGAGAGTCTTGCGGAGCATCCGCTTCGCAGGGAGTAATGAGGAGGTGATGAACATACGCCAGATAGAATAGAACCGCGAACACTCTCAGTAGTTTCCGTCAAATCCACTATCTAACAATTAAGGAGGAGTTTCGAGATGAAGAAGTACATGTATCTGCTGATGGTTGGCGCTATCCTGGTTGGCCTGCTGGCGGCCTGCGCGGCGCCCGCGCCGGAGGTTGTCGAGGTGGAGGTCACCCGCGTCGTGACCGAGAAGGAAGAGGGCGAGGTCGAGGTGGAGAAAGAGGTCCAGGTCACGGTGGAAGTGCCTGTCGAACCGGGCGAGAAGACCGTCGTCGAGTTCTGGACCACCGACAACGAGGAAGACCGCGTGAACGTGTACGAGGCAGTGGCGGCTGGGTGCATGGCCGAGCACCCCGAGATCGAAGTGCGCATCGTTCCGATCGAGGAAGCGGGTGTTTCGCAGCGCATCGCGACGGCA
>JAUWOI010000423.1 GCA_030612185.1 Anaerolineae bacterium | reverse complement strand
TCCGAGCGACCGAAAGGAGCGCAGCGACTGAAGGGAGTCGAGGAATCTCTACTTGCGATGGCAAGCATGACCCCGACAGGAGATTCCTCGACTTCCTTCGACTACGCTCAGGACAGGCTGCTGCGCTCGCTCGGAATGACGCACCACGGGGAGCGTGAGTAGTAAATTCGTTCCTTTCTCCATTCGTTGTAGTGCCCCCGCGAGCGGTAGATCTCCAGCCCGACAGTGCACTCACCTCACCTCTCGCATTCGTGCAGGATCAGTTCGTCCAGAGAGCGCTTCGGCACGTGATGCCTGCCCTCGTCATCCCGCCAATACTTGATGTCTCCATCAGGCCCAACCGCCTCGATCACTACCGTTTCCTTTGGCTTGCCAAGGGCTATGACCAGAAGAATCTCATACTGAGGCGCTATCCCCAGCGCCTCGCGAAGCCCATCTTTTTGGACTGAGCCAATCATGCAGCCTCCGAAGCCCTTTTCCGTAGCGCCCAGGAGAATGCTCTGCGCCGCTATTCCGTGGTCACACCCGAAAGACTGCCTGATGTCCTTGTCTCCAAGTATGATGACATACGCAGACGGCCTCTCCCCTTCAGACGGACCGGGCCAGTCTTTGAGATATCCAGCCCATCCAAGGTGAGGAAATATCAGCCCATTCCTCTCGGGGTCACACGAGAGTATATACTTCAACGGCTGCTTATTGCTCGCTGATGCGGACAGTCTTGCCAGGTCAACGAGTTCTTTCAGTGTCTCAAGATCTATAGTTACTTCCTGATAGAAGCGCCGATAACTCCTGTTTCTTAGTACCAAGTCGCTTAGCATCATAGAATCCTCTCCTTTTGTATGCGCGCGCAGTCCCAGCGTTCAGTGGCAGTATTCTAACCGCTTTTCCTATCTAACGCAACCATGCCAGCGACGTTACTGCTCAGGTGCAACGCACTTTTGAGAAATAAGTGCGTTGCACCGAGAACAACTTGCCAAAATAGAAGGGGCAAGTATACTAAAGGAGATTTGCAACTTTCGCGAAACCCAAACCATTTCAAGGTGTCGAGGGCATCCTGACAGTAGCCAATACAACACATCTGTTCATTATGAGCACAGAAGCCGATACCTGTCGCAAGTACATCACCCCTGCGCTGCAGGTCGCAGGCTGGGATGATCCCCCCCACTCCATCGCGGAACAACGCACCTTCACCGACGGTCGCATTGTGCCGGTGGGTGATAAAATCCACCGGCTACAACAGAAGCGAGCCGATTACCTGTTACGTTACACTCGCGACTTTACGCTGGCGGTTGTGGAGGCGAAGGCCGAGGATCACGACGAGGCAGAGGGAATGCAGCAGGCCAAAGAATACGCCGAGATACTGGACCTCAAGTTCGCCTACGCGACCAACGGGCTGCACATCTTGGAGTTCAATTTTGCCACCGGGATGGAGCGAGAGATTGACCGCTACCCTACCCCGAACGAACTCTTCACCCGCTGGCGTCAAGCCGAAAAACTGACCGATGACGCAGTAGCCGAGCGGTTGCTGACGCCGTACAGTGTCATCGTTGGAAAGACGCCGCGCTACTACCAGGGAATCGCCATCAACCGCGCGGTGCAGGCGCTCCTCCAGAACCGCAGGCGCGTGCTGCTCACGATGGCCACCGGCACGGGCAAGACCTTCGTCGCCTTCCAGATCGCCTGGAAACTGTGGGCCTCCCGCTGGAACCACGACGGGGCCTACCGTCGCCCCAGGATCCTCTATCTGGCCGACCGCAACATCCTGATTGACGACCCCAAGGACAAGATGTTCGCTCCCTTCGGGGATGCCCGGCACAAAATCGAGCACGGCGAGGTCATCAAGAGCCGGGAGATGTACTTTGCCATCTATCAGGCCATCGCCCGCGACGAGCGCCGCCCCGGCCTCTACCAGGAGTACACCCCTGATTTCTTCGACCTGGTCATCGTGGACGAGTGTCACCGGGGCAGCGCCGCCGACGATAGCAACTGGCGCGAGATTCTCGAGTACTTCGAGCCAGCGCATCAACTGGGGATGACAGCCACGCCGCTGCGCGAGGACAACCGCAACACCTACGAGTACTTTGGCGATCCCATCTACACCTACAGCCTCAAGCAGGGCATTGACGACGGCTTCCTGGCCCCCTACCGCGTCCACCGCGTGGTGACGACCTACGACGCGCTTGGCTGGCGACCCTACAAGGGTCAGCGCGACCGCTACGGCCGCGAGGTCCCCGCCCGGGAGTATCAGACCAAGGACTTTGAGCGTACCGTGGCGCTGAAGGCCCGCACCGAGGCCATCGCCCGCCATCTGACCGATTACCTCAAGCGCAGCGACCGCTTCGGCAAGACCATCATCTTCTGTGTGGACCAGGAGCACGCGAGCGGTATGCGCCAGGCGCTCAATAACCTCAACACTGACCTGGTGAGGCAGAATCCCAATTACGTCGTCCGGGTGACGTCGGATGAGGGCAAGATCGGCAAAGGTCACCTCAGCCGCTTCCAGGACCCGGAGGAGCCGATGCCGGTGATCGTGACCACCTCCAAACTACTGACCACTGGCGTGGATGTGCCCACCTGTCAGAACGTGGTCCTGGTGCGCACGGTCAACTCGATGACCGAGTTCAAGCAGATCATCGGGCGCGGGACGCGGGTCAACGCCGACTACGGCAAGTACTTTTTCAACATCCTTGACTACACCGGCAGCGCCACCGAGCGCTTTGCCGATCCCGAGTTCGACGGCGACCCGGTGCAGGTGACCACGGTCAACATAGACGACGAGGGTCGGGAGATCGAAGGGACTGAAATAGAGACGGTGATCCACGATCAGCCGTCCGATTGGGAGGAGATCCCCACCGGCCCTGACAGCATCTCCGGCGACGAAGATAGGCCCCGCCGCAAGTACTACGTGGACGGTGGCGTCGTGGAGGTCGTCGCCCACATGGTCTACGAACTCGACCCCCAGGGGTACCAACTGAGGGCATTCAAATACGTGGACTATGCAGGCAAGACGGTGCGCACGCTCTATGCCAACGGCGCCGAGTTGCGCAAGGATTGGGCCAATCCTGACTTGCGGGCGGAGATCATCCAGAGTTTTGCCGACCGCGGCATTGACTTTGACTACTTGCGCGAGGTCACGGCCCAGCCGGAAGCCGACCCATTTGACCTGCTCTGCCACCTGGCGTTCAAGACGCCGGTGCGCACCCGACGCGAGCGAGCCGACCTGCTGCGCCAGAACCGCTCGGACTTTTTCACCCAATACGGTCACGAGGCGCAGGTGATCCTGGGCAAACTGCTGGAAAAGTACGCCGAGCACGGCACCGCCCAGTTCGAGATCCCCGCCGTGCTCAAAGTGCCGCCCATCTCCGAGCACGGTAACGTGCGCAAGATCGCGGGGCACTTTGGCGGGCCGGTGCCGCTGCGTCAGGCGGTACACCAGTTGCAGACGTTACTTTACGCATCGTGACGTGAGACGTGAAACGTCAAACGTCAAACGTGAGACGTGAGACGTGAGACGTGAGATGTGAGATGTGAATTCACGCGTCGCGTTTTTGTGTATCAGAGAGGATTCTATGGCGCGCACTCGAAAACAACAAACCCCAAAAACCACCGCCCAACAACTATCCAGCATCATCAAGTCCGCCCGCGACATCATGCGCAAGGACAAGGGTCTCAGTGGCGATCTCGACCGGCTGCCGATGCTCACCTGGATCATGTTTCTCAAGTTCCTCGACGATATGGAGCAGATCCGCGAGGACGAGGCACTGCTGGCGGGCGAGGCGTTCCGCCCCATCATTGAGCCACCCTACCGCTGGCGGGACTGGGCCGCCGACGAGGGCGGCATCACCGGCGATGAACTGATCGCCTTCATCAACCAGGATGAGGCGGTGCGCCCCGACGGCGCCCGCGGCCCAGGGCTCTTCGCCCACCTGCGCGGCTTGCAGAGCACCAACGGCGACGAACGGCGCGACGTGGTAGCGACCGTCTTCGGCGGCGTGATCAACCGTATGATCAACGGCTACCTCCTGCGCGACGTGATCAACAAGGTCAACTCCATCAACTTTGCCGCGTCGGATGAGATGCACACACTGAGTTACCTCTACGAGACGATGCTCAAGGAGATGCGGGACGCCGCTGGCGACTCCGGCGAGTTTTACACGCCCCGGCCCGTGGTCAAACTGATGGTGGCGGTGACCGACCCACGCCTGGGCGAGGTACTGCTCGACCCCGCCTGCGGCACGGGTGGCTTCCTGGTGGAGACCTACGAGCACCTGAAGGAGCAGAGCGAG
>JAUWOI010000483.1 GCA_030612185.1 Anaerolineae bacterium | reverse complement strand
AGTGGGAACTGGATGCTTGATGCTCAATGCTGACTTGCTGACTTGCTGATTCGCTGATTCACATCAAAGCCGCACCCATCGTCGGCGACGATGACGTGGGTAGCGGTGGCGGAAAAGTTGAACAGCACTTGAACCCGGCGTGCGGCGGCGTGTTTGCGTACGTTGGTCAACGCCTCCTGGATGATGCGCAGGAGTTGCTCCTCCACGACCGGCCCGAACGCGGGGATGGGCGCGCTATCGGGCCGGCTGAGGCCGGTTTCAATGCCGTAGGTGGTGTGGAATTGGTGCAGGCAGTCGCGTAGAGCCTCCCAAAAGTCCTGGCGGGGAGTATCCTCGGCGCGCAGCCCCAGGATAAAGTTGCGGACGTCGGCGTGGGCTTCCTGCGCCGCCTGCACGATACGCCGGAGATTGGCCTGCGCCGGCTCGATCTGTCCGGCGGCCAACATCGTTTCAACGGTCTGCGCCTGCACGTTGACGTAGTCCAGCACCTGCCCCAGCCCGTCGTGCAACTCGCAGCCCAGGCGCTCGCGCTCCTCGAAGGCGGCCAGGGTGCGCTGCTGCTCCAGGACCTGCTCCTCCGCCCGCTTGCGCTTGATGATGTTGCGGATGAGCCTGGATACCGTGAAGAGACCGGTGCTGGCGATTAGGGCCGTTTCGGTGATCGCCTCACGCCAGTTGATGGGAGTCCGTGGCGCGCCTAGCAAAAGGTGGGTGAAATCCACGATCTCGTCCAGCCATACCAGGAGGCAGAGCAGAACGAACGTACCGGCTACGGGCAGCCATGTTCTCCTCTCGGTCGCCGCTGCCATCAGCAGGGTCCGGGGAAGGCCGCCGGTCGCGTCCCGCCGTTTGCCAGCACCTTCAGGATCGCCTCGCCATAGGACTTTCGCTTCCATGGCCCCAGTTCCTCGACGCGGCTCAGGTCATCAAGGGTGTGGGGGTTCTGCTCGGCCAGCGCCCACAGGACAGCGTTGCTGATGATGACGTCGGCGTCCACCTCACGCCTGGCTGCCACCTGCTTGCGCCAGGCGCGCAGCGCCTGAAAACGCGCCACCTCTGCCTCTGAATGGCGCAGGGGTGGAGGAGGAGGTTGGGGCGGGTGAGCGTGTATCCCCCGCTTGATCGCCCGCAGGATGCGCCGCCCGTACCGGCGCACGTGGTAGGGCTTCAGGCCATTCACGTCAGCCAGACTCTCCGGCGTACGGGGACAAGTCTGGGCCAACGTGACCAATATACTGTCATTGAGTACTTTGAAGAGAGGGCGGGCCCGGCGGCAGGCCTCCCCGTCGCGCCAGGCGTAGAGTTCGCGCAAGATGGCCTGCTCACGCCCGGTCAGATCAAACGCTCCCTTGACACGCCTGAAGTTCTCAGGGTCGAACGTATGGGGCACAGGCTCGGAAGCGGCGAGTTGGTCGAAAACCTCCTGCGCCTCCTCCCAATGTCCTTTCTGCACCAGTGCGTCGGCCTGGAGGCGCCAGAGGGGCAGCAGGTAGTGAGTGTCCAGGCAAGCGTAGGCCAGCGCCTCCGGCTCAAGGGGGCGTTCGCCCCAGTTGTACCGTTGGTAGCGCTTGTTGGTGCGCACGCCGAAGGTTTCCTTCAACACGTCACCCAACCCCACGCGGGGCCAGCCCAGGATGCGCGCCGTCCACATCGTGTCGAACAAATTGACGAAGCGAAAGCCGAAATCCCGCTTGAGGCACATCACGTCGTACTCGGCGGCGTGGAAGACCTTCTGCATCCCAGGGTCGGCGAAGATGGGAGCCAGCGGGGAGAGGTCGAGGCCGGCCAGCGGGTCCACGACGTAGTCAGCGTCGGGGATAGAGAACTGGATCAGGCACACACGCTCCCGGTAAGCATAGAGGGAGTTGGACTCGGTATCCACAGCGACGGCGGGCTGGTCGGAGAGGGCTTGCAGCAGCGCCTCCAGTTGCGAGGGGGAGGTGACGACGACGGGCAACGGCAGGCGGGATGTCTTCTTGGGAAGCGGACGGTGGCTCATATCAACCTTGATAAGACCAGCGTGGCCAGGCCCAGGTAGATGAAGTAACCACAAGTGTCGGTAATCGTGGTGACCAGGATGGGCGAGCCCAGGGCCGGGTCAATCCGCAGGACTTGCATCGTTACGGGAACCAGCGCGCCGGCGATGCCTGCGCCGAGCATATTCAGGAGGGTGGCAAGCCCCACGACGACTCCCAGCATTGGCGTCCCTTTCCACAGCAGCGCGATGAGGGCGATGAGGCCACCGACGGCGATGCCGTTGGCCAGGCCAATGAGCGTCTCCCGTGCTATGGCGCGGAGGCCATCGCGGGGGCTGAGTTCGCCCAGCGCCAGCCCGCGCACGGTGACGGTGAGGGTCTGGGTGCCGGCGCTGCCGCTGACACCGGCGACGATGGGAAAAAAGGCAGTCAGGACGGCCACGCGGGCAATGGTGCCCTCAAAGAGGCTCAGGATAGTGGCGGAGGCCATCGCTGTGCCCAGGTTGAGCACCAGCCAGGGCAGGCGGGTCCGCAGGGCGACGGGAATCGGTATGTCCGGGGGATGCTCCTCCAGCACACCACCTAACCGGTAGATGTCCTCCGTCGCCTCTTCCTCCAATACCTCTACCAGGTCGTCGTGGGTGATGAGCCCCAGCAGGTGTCCCGCGCCGTCCACCACGGGCAGGGCCAGCAGGTCGTAGCGGGCCATCAGGCGGGCTGCATCCTCCTGGTCGGCGTCGGCCCGCACGTGGATGACGTCGGGGGCCATAACCTCCTCGACGCGGGTCCAGGGAGGGACGACGACCAATTGCCGCAGGGAGACCACGCCCACAAGCCGAACATCCTGATCCACGACGAAGAGGTAGTAGACGTTTTCCGATTCTGGCGCGACCGCTCGCAGATAGGTGATGGCCCCCTCAGCCGTCATTTCCTTGTGGAGCATGACCTTGGCGGAGGTCATCAGGCCGCCAGCGCTCTCGTCGGCGTGGGCCAGCAGCGGGCGGACCTCCCCGGGTTCCTCCATCGCGACCAGAATCTCGGCCACTCGCTCCGGCGCGATGTCGCCCAGGAGGTCGGCTGCCTCGTCCGGCTCCATCTCATCCAGGATGCGAGCCAGAACCTCTATCTTCAGGCGTGCGGCAATCTCCGCTGCCTCTTCTTCCTCCAACTCCTCCAGGATGTCGGCGGAGTCCTCCAGGTCGAGGCGGGGCAGGAGTTGATCCTGCTCGGTAGGGGGCAGTTCGCCGAAGACGTCAGCCTGGTCAGGTGGCCGGAGTGCTTCCACCAGCGCCACCGCCTGGTTCCAGTTCTCCTCGGCCAATGCCTCCCGTACCTGCACGAGAGTGGAATCTACATCTATGAGATCCATGGGCTGTTTCCTTGTGGCGGTGTGAATATTATCTCACGTTGATGGGAGATGTCAATCTGACGACGTGACTTTTCACTCCACCACCTCAATGGTAACATGATTTCCCTCAACCTCGTTTCCCTCTGCATCTACACCCACTGCTGTGAAGGTGTGCGATCCGACTGTCATCCGCCACAGTGCCTGGTAGGGTGGACGCGTCAGCGTCGCCAGCGGGCGACCATCTATCAGCAGCGTCACCTGGCGCAGCGAGACGCCGTCGGCAGGACGGGTGGCCACGATGATCTGCTGCGCCGATAGCGGAATCTCCGGCGACAGACGATAGCGGCTCCCCTGATCGGGGCTGGTCAGAATTAGGGAGTAGGGAGTAGGGAGTAAGGAGTAG
>JAUWOI010000199.1 GCA_030612185.1 Anaerolineae bacterium | reverse complement strand
GAAGGTTTTAGCCTGGTGTAAGGAGGAGTTGGGACGTTCTGTTCAAGCAAAGAGACGGGATGTCTTTGCTTCCCATAGCAAATCGGAACGAAAATGGGATCGAGCGTGGGCAGCCGTTTGACCAATTTTCACCACCCTAGTATAGGGCTAACGAATAGTCCTTTTCGGGTTGCCTGCCGAGGCTAGCTGTCTGACACACACCCTCTAGAATTTCGCCGGTCGCGACCGTGCTACGCACGGTTTCACTCCTGGGGGGATTTTCCCCCCAGACCCCCCTTTAGTAGATGCTGTTGGCGAACTCGGTTTTCTAGGGATGAGACCCCACAAGAACGCCCTTTTAGTGAAGTAATTCCCCACTGAACAGTCAAAATGACCTGAAAAACCGCATTCTTGCCCCACCGGAAGGGGTTAGCCAACAGTACCTTTAGTAGCCCAGGGGAAACAGAAGCCCAGAAGCCAGAAGCCCAGAAATTTACCGTCCTGGCAGAACAGCACTACACCGAAAACCGATGCTGCAGTAGCGATGGTCGGGTGAGTTGAGGCCCCGGAGGGCCGCGCGGAAGTCTGTCTCACCGAAGTAGAACGAGCCGCCACGCAACACCTTGAAGCGTCCCGTCTCCGGGCCTGTGGGGTTCTGAGAAGGCGAGCGACCGTAATAATCGCCGTCATACCAATCGGCCACCCATTCCCACACGTTGCCCGCCATATCCACACATCCATACGGGCTGTCTCCCCCCGGCGAATATTTGCCTACCAGCGTCGTGGTACCAATGCCGGACTCGTTCGCGTTGCACTTGTGCTTATCGAACTTGTCTCCCCACGGATACTTGCGCTTTTGCCCCCCCTCGATCCCCCCCGGCGGGGGGGAGGAAGAGGGGGAGACCCAACTCGCCGCCTTTTCCCACTCGGCCTCCGTCAGCAACCGCATCCCGGCCCAGGCCGCGTAATCGCAGGCGTCGAACCAGGAGACGTTGACCACCGGGTGGCGCTCTTTCACCTCTAGAATCTCGAATGGACGCCCGGCGTCATCCGTATACCGTTTATACTCAGCGTTGGTGACCGGGTACTTGCCGGTGTAAAAGGCGTCCAGGGTTACCTCGTGAGCCGGTTTCTCGCTGCTTTCGCCGTTATCATCCCCCATAATGAACGGCCCCGCCGGGACGTAGCACTCGTACACCAATCGTTCTCGCCATTCTCCATCAGGGCGCAGCTTTTCCAATGCCCGGATGGCGGCCATACGCACCTGGGGATAATCGTCCTCCAGCCTCTCTATGCTCGGCTCGACGAATCGCCGCTCTCCCAACTGGCCCAGGACGTTCAGGGTGGCGGCGCGGGTGTGGAAATTATCGTCCTTTAACCCTGCCAGCAATATCTCGTCCACCGGCACGCCGCCCGCGTGGGCGCGTTGGGTCCAGTAGGCGGCCTCGTAGCCCGCGCCCAACGCGGAGCGGAACAAGAGTTCCAGTTCACCGCTCGCCAGCCGCTTTAACTCTTCACGCCGCTCGTGGATCAGGGCCAGCACCTCCGGCTGAACAAGTAACTTGGCCCCAAGCCAGTTGTCCATCGCTCGTCGCAATAACTCACGCGCCAGCTTGGCCCCCATCTCCTCCTCACTGATCCAGGTGGCGATCTCGGCCGCCAGGTGGTCGTGGGCCAGTTCGTAGAGAGCCACGCTATCCCGTTCAAAACCGCGCAACAAGCGCACCCGCTCCAGGCCCAGGCGGGTGTTCTTTATCGACTCTCAATCCGCCTCGTCACCGGCTCGAACGACGCCGGCCTCGTCCAGCCATTCCAATATCTCGGTGTGAGCCAGCGCCGCCTTGGTCGCCTGGCTGGTGACCATCACTTTGAGGACCTCGCGGCCCAATGCCGGGTCAGCGCCCAGCGGGGTGCGGCCGTCCGCTTGCGTCAGGCCGGGCAAGCGCCTCAATCCCTCGCCCACGTAACCGGCCAGAATGGCCTTGGCGCCAGTCAGTTCCTTCGACGGGCGCAGGACAGAGTCCTCGACCGCTGCCCTCTCGCCCAGCCGGTGACTGATGGCGCGGTAGACGTCCAGCGTCAGTTCCAGGCCAGGCGGGGGCGGGCCGTCCGGGGGATGGTCCAGGGGCAGCGCTTCTCGGTACAGCCGGTCGAGCACGATCTGCAGCGCGGCGGGCGGCACGTAGGATACGCGGTCATCCGCTTCGACCAGGTCCCCGGCCCGCTGATCGCCTCGGTCCCGGCCCTCGCCGCCGACGAGGGCAGCTACCAGGGCGGCATCGACCTTGACCCCGGCGCGGGCCGCCGGTTCCGTGATGGCCACGCGCGCGTTGGCCTGGTCCAGCGTCGCCAGCCGAAAGCTATTGGCAAAGACGTCGGGCAGGCAGGGGCGGGCCTCGTCCAGGCGGGCCAAATAGTCCTCGCGCAGGCTAAAGATAAAGCGCACGTCCCGTTCGGGTTGGGCCAAAGCCCCGGCCAGTTCGTCGAAAAAGGCCGCTCGCTGGCGGCTCCCCACGCGCAGAAAGAGTTCCTCGAACTGGTCCAAAACGACCACCAGCCGGTCCTTTTCCGCCAGGATGGATGACAGAAAGGCACAGAGATCACCCCCGGATTCCCAGTCGGCACGGCCGGCACGGGCGGCGATAGCCTTGCGCAGGGCGGGGAGTGGGTCGTCCAGGGCGCGGACGTAGACGTGCTGATAGTCCTCGGCAGCCAGGCGCGGCACCACGCCCGCCAGTAGTAGGGAGGTCTTGCCCGCGCCGGAGGGGCCAAAGAGCGTCAGCAGGCGGTGAGAGAGCACCAGGCGGGCCACGATCTGGCTCTCGATATCGCGCCCGCAAAAGATGTCGGCGTCCTGGGAACCGTAATAGTCGAGGAATTTGTAGGGCGGACGGTTGACGTGGACGGCTCCCCTGGCAGCGGGCCTCACAGACGGCAACTGTCCGGCCAGTGTCTCCAGAAAGGCTGCAGCGTCGGCCCGGACAAACTCGACGTTCTTGCCCTGCCAGGCCGCCTGTACGGCGTCGAGGGAGTGAGGCCACACGGCATAGGCCCGCCGCATGTGCGCGACCATATTGGTCGAGGCCCGCACGTAGAGGCGTTTCGGTGTGTCGCTGGACAGGTTAAAGCCAACGAAAAGCGGTGGTCGTAATGAGCAAAAGGCGGTGACCAGTTCTAGCTTGCGGCTTAGCCGATCCATCAACTCTTGATGGTCCCAGGTGTCCAGTGCCAGTGATTCATGGTCACTGAGACAACCGTACAGCTTGACCACGATGGCCTCGCGTTCTCCCTCGCGGGCGTAGGGCAACTGCGCATCACGCACCACCCGGTTGACACGATACCCGGCATCACGCAGTGCCTGTTCCAGCAGCTCATCGTACCAGGCGGTGACGATGGCACGGAACCCGGCCTGAGCGATGGCCTGGTGCAGCGGCCCAGGGCGCGCGTCTGGACCCGTTACGTTATCCAGGAGAAAGCGGACTAGACCGTTGCGGTCATTGGGGTACTTGCCCAGGTATGTCTGTGCGGTCTCGGGCCAGGGATTGTTCTCCGGCAGGTCGTACTTGGCGGCCAGAGCAGCGGCCAGTTCGGGGCGGCTGAGGGGCGCGCCCTCGTAGCCCAGGGGCAGGTCGGCCCCCAGGAAGAGCACGCAGTCGCCCTTTTTGATGTTGTTCAACAGTTGGTCCGGGATGAGGCCGGGAGATTGTGTGTTTTTGGTCATTGGGTCCTCCGACAATGTAAATAGCAATGCGTCGAACGCCGTGTTTGTGCCGGTTCAACGTCGCCGTCTGCGGCGTTTCTTCTTGCGCGGTCCGGCTTTTTGGCTCGGTGGGATAAAGGCAGAGCCTGATATGCGGCCCTCTTGGGCTATTCCCTCTTTCCGCGCTTTTTGATAGGCCCGAATTTCCTCGGCCAGGGGGTGGTCGGGGGCGATCCTGACCTGCGTGAGCGAGCAGACGATGGCCGTGTGTGCCTCCGGCGGCGTCACATCACACGTGATCCCACCCTCGTCACCGGCATAAAACAAACTCTTGATAGATAGCGCCTGGTCACGCTTGACTTGCAGGCCGTGTGGCCTCATTACGCGCACAAATTCTTTAGTCACCCGGACGGGGATGGGTAACTGGGCTTCCATCTCGCGCATCAACGCCTGTGCTTGAGCGTAATCGTCAATCGTCATTTGTCTCTCGTGCTCCTTGAACGGTAACCAGAATAATATCACCCGCCACGGTATATTGCAAGGTGGGCGTCTGGCTGAGGTTACGCTGGCTGGCCCACAGCTTGACACCGTCGGTGACGTGGCGGCTGGCGTCCTGCACGGTGACGAATCCCTTGTCATCCCGGTCGGCCTCGCCGGTGAGGGCCTCCAGGAGAAAGTGGGTAAAGACGCTGCGCTCCTTCTCAGGATCGCGCCACTCGTAACTCAGTTGCCCCTTTTTGCACGAGGCCAGCACCGCCAACCCCTCGGCCTCCTCAAAGACACGGCGGACGAACTCGGCGGACATCTTTTTTGGCCCCTTGCCGCCGATGTCGGCACCAGAGTGGCAGGCGTCGAGGACGATGACCTTGGCGCGGGCGGGGGCCTCTTGTACGATCTCCCGCACCCGTGAGAGGGGCACGGCGGTGTCCTTTAGCACCAGCCGCCGACCGTCCTGGGCAACCAGGTAGGACTCGCCGCCGTGCTCGTCGCCGTGGCCGCTGTAGTAAAAGAGCAGCAGGTCGTCGGGCTCGGTGGCGTCGGCGACGGCCTTGAGGGCGACCAGGATGTTGGCCTTGGTGGGATGTTCGGCGGTGTGGTCGGGAAGCAGACGGATGCGGGGCGGGTCAAAGCCGCCGGTGACGAGTTGTTCGTGGACCGCTTCCACGTCCTTGACGCAGACCTGCAACTTGCCATAGTTGGTCCCGTCCTGGTATTCGTCCACGCCGGCGAGCACGGCCCAACGGTTGCCAGCGCCGTAGGTTGGCTGTGGGCCGGATGGCTCGCCCTCACCCTTGGACACCGGGACTGTCGCTTCCGGGCGGCCAAGCGGCACGGGCTGCGGGGCGCTCTCGCCCAGGATTCCCAGGGGGTCGGTGTCCAGAATGACGATGCCCCGGTCGCGCCACACTTGAGCGTCCGATTCCGGCAGGTCAGGCCAGACGGCGTAGGCGGTGCGGGCAAAGCGGCCCGCCCGGTCCAGCACCTCGCGCCACAGCAGGTTAAAATCGGGGTCGGAGAGGTTGTAGCCCAGAAACAGGATCGTTTGCTTGCGCAGCACGTTGCGCACTTCGTCCAGCAGGTCCTCCTTGTCCCGGTCGCGCCATAGGCCATAATGATCGTCCTCGGTGACGACGAGGGTGTCGGGCTGCCCGGCGTCGCCGTAGAGTTGGATAAGCGTGGGCCGGTCGGGGTTGATGAAGCTTACGTCGCTGCCGCGCGCGACGCGGTTTATGGGGACGCCAGCTTCGCGGAAGGCCAGCTCGAGCAGGTTGTCGTAGGTGGTGGTGATGAGGGTTTTGATCTGGTGCGTCTTGACCAGCTCGACGATGCGCTGGTGGAAGGGCAACGGAGGCTTGCCGGCGGTATCGAGAGCATCGCGGATGACGGCGGTGAACTCCCAGCGGTTGCCGGACCGGGCCACCCGTTGGGCGACCTCGGCCAGCGAGAGGGAGTGATCCAGCCCTTTGCGGCGGGCCAGTTCTCGGGCCAGGTCGGCACGGCTGGGCAGGCCGGTGACCTCGCGGGGGAGGTCGGCGCCGATGAAAAGGGCCAGGGTGCGACGTTGTAGTGCTTCGGCCAGTTCTGGGATATGGGATGCGGCCATAGAGTCTTGCTCCTCGTGTTTGCCCACAATTGGTGGCCCCGCCCTGAGCTTCGAATCCCTTGCCCAAAGCTCAAGACCTACCACACAGGGCGGGGCCGCTTTATCTTTGGTTGAGCCGATCCCGCAAGCCCAACCGGGAACAGGTCCGAAATTTCAGATTGGACTTTTTCTCTCTCGGCACTAGCGCCGCGTCCTTAAACGAGGCGCACCTGGCCTTTGAGGAACTCTCTTGGCAGAACAGCACCACACCGAAAACCGATGTTGTTGTTGCGATTGTCGGGTGAGTTGTTGTTCCGGTTGGCCGCGCGGATGTTCGTCTCATTGTTGTTGAACGAGCCGCCACGCAACACCTTTGAGAATTTGGTCGATCAACCACATTGCTTGTGGGTCAGCGATGCGGCGGGCGAGCAGGCTGCGCATAATCTGGTGGTCGATGGAGGGAAAGTACTTGATGATTTTACAAAGCGCGTGATGCACCACCCGGTCGCGGAAAGGGGCAGCGCTCACCAGCCGCTGTTTAGGCTCATAGATGTAAAAGTTATGGTAAGGGCCAGGATAGTAGGTCTGATCGCGCAGCTCATTTTGCAATGCCAACAGATTGTGCTCCAGGTCAAACTCAAAGCTGGCGACGGCCGCGCGACTGCGCTTGCCCTTACGAGCCTTGCGATAGGCGGTGTAGAGGTTGCCAAAATCATAGATTTGCGGGTAGAGATTTTTGTAGGTTTTCATAGCGTGAAACGTGATGCGTGATAAAAGCAAACTCGGAAAAACCGCCGGTCGCGACTGCGCTACGCGCAGTTCAATCCTGGGGGGATTCCCCCCAGATCCCCCTTTCAGTAGTCCAGAACCCAGAAATCCAGAAACTCACTGTCCTGGCAGAACAGCACCACACCGAAAACCGACGTAGGAGACGCGAGAGCCGGGTGAGTAGCTGAGCCGGTAGGCCGCGCGGATGAACGTCACATGGTAGTTGAACGAGCTGCCACGCAACACCTTGTAGTTTCCCGTCTCCGGGCCAGTAGGATTCGTCTGCGCCTGGGAAGGGTAGTTGCCGTCCCAATCAGCTACCCACTCCCAGACGTTGCCCGCCATGTCCGCACAGCCATAGGGGCTATCGCCTTGGGGCGAATACCGGCCCACCGGCGTGGTGTCACTGAGGCTGTTGGCATAGTTGCATAGTTCAGGCATGGGTGAATCGTTACCCCAGGGATATATCCGGCCATCGGTCCCTCGCGCCGCGTACTCCCACTCCGCCTCCGTCGGCAGCCTACCTCCGCTCCACTGGCAGAAATCTTGCGCGTCGTACCAGGAGACGTAGACGACCGGGTGATCGGCGTAGTCCGGGTCAGAATAGGCCTGAAGCCCCTCTGGCTCATCACAGACCGTGGCGCGCATGCACTGAGCGTACTCGGCGTGGGTGATCTCGTACTTGCTGATGCGGTAGGGGTCCAGCGCCACCCGGTGTACCGGCTGTTCGTCACTGTAGCCTTCGTCGCTGCCCATCTGGAACTCGCCGGCGGGCACGTCCACCCATTCGACCTCTGGCTTGGGCGTCAGCCAGCGCGGCCCCCCGACGATCAGGGCAATAATCGAGGCTCCCACCAACGTGCCAGCCAGTGGCAGCGCCACGCGGCGCAGCGCACGCGGGGAGCGGTGCAGGGCCAACCTGAGGCGCAGTCCGGGCGGCAGGTGCGACCTCAAGGCCCACAGCGCGTCGGACCCGCAGGCGCGCTCCACGCCCCGCGCCTGACGCCAGTTAACGGCC
>JAUWOI010000521.1 GCA_030612185.1 Anaerolineae bacterium | reverse complement strand
GGTGATCGAGTTGCGCCGCCTGCGACCCGACTGGTTCGACCACCGGCTGAGGATGCCCGCGCTAGACTATCTGGCCCAGAGCGACGCTGTCATCGTGAACATTGACTATCCGCTGGGGATGGGGGCCTACCACATTCTCTCCCAGGTCGCCGCCAGCGTGGACTCCCTGCGGGGAGTCTATGTCCTGGGCAAGGCGGCCACACTCAACGGGCACATCGGCGACGTGATGATACCCTATGTCGTGCACGACGAGCACTCGCGCAATACCTACCTGTTCAACAACTGCTTCATTGCCGGCGACGTGGCCCCGTATCTCATCTACGGTACCACGCTCGACAACCAGAAGGCCATCACTGTGCGCGGCACTTTCCTGCAGAACCGACGCTACATGGATGTCTTCTACCACGAGGGATACACCGACATTGAGATGGAGGCCGGGCCGTACCTTTCGGCCATCTACGAAGCGGTGCGCCCTCGCCGTCACCCGGTCAACGAACTCATCACACTCTACGCCGATGCTGTGCCTTTCGACATCGGCGTCATCCACTACGCCTCCGACACGCCGTTGAGCAAGGGGAAGAACCTGGGGGCGCAGCGCCTTTCCTACTTCGGGATGGACGCGACCTATGCCGCCACCATCGCCATTCTGCGCCGCGTCCTGGCATTGGAAAGCGCGCGCGTGGATGGGAGAAGATGAAAACGGCGCGCAGCAAGGACAAACTCAAGCGTCGCTAGATGGGATGAGAGGAGAATACAGTATGACCACCAGGATAGTTGGCCAATCCACAACCCGCGTGGATGCCCGCGCCAAGGTCACCGGGGAGGCGAAGTACCCCGGCGACTTCACGATGGAGGGTTTGCTATATATGAAAATCCTCTTCGCCGGGCGACCTCACGCCCGCGTCCTGCGGATTGATACGTCCGAGGCGGAGGCTGTCCCTGGCGTCGTCGCCATCTTCACCGCCAAGGACGTGCCGGTCAACGAGTATGGCCTGCAGACGCCGGATCAGCCGGTGTTGTGTGGCCCCGGCTCCTCCAGGCCCGGCGCCGATGTGGTGCGCTTCGTCGGTGACCAGGTGGCGTTCGTCGTGGCCGAGACAGAGCGCACCGCCGCCCTCGCCCGCGACCTGATCCGCGTTGAGTATCAGGACCTGCCCGTGGTTACCGATCCCTTTGAGGCCCTCAAGCCCGGCGCGCCCCAACTGCACTCCCACCGGCAGCCCAACCCCATCCACCCCGAACTGCGCACCGAGGGGAACCTCATCTGCCACCACCAGATTCGCAAGGGGGATATGGCCGCTGGTTGGGCCGCCGCCGATGTGATCGTCGAGGGCGAGTACTACACGTCATCTCAGGAGCATATCTATCTCCAGCCGGAGGCCGGTCTGGCCTACATTGACGACGAGGGACGGGTGACGGTCGTGGTGGCGGGGCAATGGACCTGGGAGGATCAACAGGAGATTGCCCACGCGCTGGCCCTCCCGCCGGAGCAGGTGCGGGTGATCTACCCGGCTATCGGCGGGGCCTTCGGCGGACGGGAGGACATGTCGGTGCAGATTGCCCTTGCGCTGGCGGCCTGGAAACTCCGCCGCCCGGTTAAGATCGTCTGGAGCCGGGAGGAGTCCATCCTGGGCCACTGCAAGCGCCATCCCCTCTGGTTCCACTGCAAGTGGGGGGCCACCAGCGAGGGCAAACTGGTCGCAGCGGATGTGCGTGGTGTGGCCGATGGCGGGGCCTACTGCTACACGACCAACAAAGTCTTGGGCAATACCACCATCACCTGCACGGGTCCCTACGAGATACCCAACGTCAAAGTGGACGTGGATGGGGTATACACCAACAACCTGCCCAGCGGGGCCTTCCGTGGCTTCGGCGCGCCGCAAGGGGCCTTTGCCGCCGGGATGCAGATGAACAAACTGGCGAAGGCGCTGGGGATGGACCCGGTCGAACTGCGGATGAAGAACCTCCTGCGCGAGGGAAGCCTGACTGTGATGGGCACCCCCCTGCCCGGCGGGGTGGGCCTGGTCGAGGTGACCGAGAGATGCGCCCGCGCTGCAGGCTGGAAGCAGACCGACCAGGGCTGGGAGAAACCAAAAACAACAGACCCTTGGGGTTTTCCGAAACCCCAAGGGTCTCTATGCAGCGGGATTGGTCTCGCCGTCGCCTTCAAAAATATTGGCTTCTCCTTCGGCTACCAGGAGAACTGCTGGGCGAAGGTCGAACTGCAGGGCGAAGCGGAGATTGAGGAGGCGGTGGTCTACGTCGGCAGCGCCGAGGTGGGGCAGGGCACTCACACCGTCATCCGCCAGATGGCGGCTGAATCGCTGGACCTGCCGCTGGAACGGGTGCGGCTGGTCGCTGCCGACACCGGTACCAGCCCCGGCAGTTCTGGTTCCGTATCCGCCTCGCGTATGACCTTTATGGGTGGCAATGCCATCCGGGGGGTAACAGCAGCGGCGCTGGAGCGTTGGCAGGCTGGGGAGCGACCGGCAGTCGCCGAGTACACCTACCTGGCCCCCAGGACCACTCCCTTCGACCCGGAGACCGGCCATGGCGTCCCGAATTTCGCCTACGGCTACGTGGCACAGGCGGTGGAGGTGGAGGTGGACACCGCGACCGGCGAGTTGCGCGTCCTGCGCGTCGTCTGCGCCGACGATGTGGGCCAGGCCGTCAATCCCCGTCTGGTCGAAGGGCAGATCGAGGGGGGCGTGGTGCAGGCGGTGGGCTGGGCCACGTGTGAGAACTTCATCACCGCAGAGGGGCACGTGCTGACGCCGAACCTCAGCACTTATCTCATTCCCACCATCGGCGACGTGCCGGAGCGGGTAGAGTCCATCATCATCGAGCAGCCTGACCCGCGCGGGCCGTGGGGTGTGCGGGGGATGGGCGAGATGCCCTTTATCCCGCTGGCCCCGGCGCTGGTCGCTGCCGTCCACGACGCCACGGGGGTCTGGTTTGACGAGTTGCCGCTGACGCCGGAGCGGGTGTTGCGTGGCATAAAGAGCCGGTGGATTTGAAAACTGGTAGACTGGGAAATAAGCGCGATCTGGCTTGACAGGTTACGCGCGGGTATGCTACAGATGTAATGATTTGGCAAGGGGCATTTTCTGGGCGGGAGGGATTCCGGTCAATAGACGTGCCGAAACGATCACTCGCAGGGTGTTTGGTGCGGGAGACAGGCGGAGTATAGACGTGTGACGCACCGGAGGACTTCCCCTACAG
>JAUWOI010000380.1 GCA_030612185.1 Anaerolineae bacterium | reverse complement strand
GGCCTAAACTCAACGTACCATCGCCAGCGGCGCGCGGGGCGCCGGCAAGCCGACGCGCCTGCAGTGGGGCGCCCTCACCTACGCCCGCGCCCTGGCGCGGGAGCGACTCGGTCTGGCCGAGCACCGCGTCCCCGTCTTCATCCCCCTGCGTGCCTTCGGCAAGTTCGTCGAGAGCCACGCCGACCGCTTCGAGCCCACCCCCGCCTGCCTGCTGGACTTCCTGGAGGCCCACTTCGCCGGCTGGCAGTTTAACCTCCCGCAGGACTTCTTCGCCCGGCTGGCGGAGGAGGGGCGGGCCGCCTTCCTCCTTGACGGGCTGGACGAGGTGGCCGACCCCGGCCGGAGGGCCGATGTGGCCCGGGCGGTGCAGACGTTCGTGGCTCGCTACGGCGGGAACCGCTACGTCGTCACCTCCCGCCCGGCTGGCTACACCGGCCTGGCCCACTTCGGGGCCGACTTCCAGCGCTGCTACATCCGTCCATTTTCCGACCAGGACGTGGAAGCGTTCGTCACCAACTGGTACCTGGCGGTGGAGACAGCGATGGAGGACAACCCCGCCACGCGCCAGAAGGCCGCCGAGGACAGTGCCGACCTCCTGCAGCGCATCGCGGAGAACGATCGCATCCGGCGGCTGGTGGACACGCCGCTCCTCCTGGCGGTGGTGGCGTTGGTGCACCAGAACCGTACCACGCTCCCCCAGCGGCGGGCGGAACTGTACGACGAGTGCACCCAGATGCTCCTGGGCTTCTGGGACGAGCAGAAAGGGGGCGAACCGGCGCGGGAACTGGCCCGGCTGGGGGGACTGGACCGGTATGAGAAGCGGGCCATACTGGAGCCGGTGGCGCTGCGGTTCCACGAACGGCAGGATGCACAAGAGGCGGAGGGGGAGGAACTGCGCCGCTGGCTCCAAGATGAATTTGAGGCCCTGGGCGAACCTCGCCAGACTGCCAGGCGGCGGGCCGAACTCTTCCTGCGGGTGATCCAGGAGCGGGCCGGGCTGCTGGTGGAGAGCGAGGCCGATACCTACCGCTTCTCCCATCTCACCTTCCAAGAGTACCTGGCGGCGCGGGCGGTCGCCGACCGGGAGGACTACGTGGCATACACGTTGGCGCGGCGGCACGACTCCTGGTGGCGGGAGGTGATCCTGCTGGAGGCGGGCCACCTGAGCACGCCCCGCAGCAAGCGGGCGCGAAGGCTGACCACCGACCTGGTGCGGGCCATCTGGAAAGCGGAAGAAGAGGACCCGCTGGAACAGAATGTAGAGCGCATCCTACACCGCAACCTCCTCCTGGCCGGGAATTGCCTGGCCGACGTGGGGCCTATCGGCGTTGAGGAGCAGGTCCGAGACGGGATCGTGGCGGAGTTGGGGGAGATCCTGCGCACCACCCCCTACAGCAAACTGCAGGCAGAGGCAGCGCGGGCGTTGGCCGGGCTAGGGGGGAGCAGCAGCGCGGAGCAGGCGGCAGCGGAACTGGCCCGCGCCCTCGCCGATGCCCGATGGGAGGTTCGTCAGGTGGCGGCCTCCAGCCTAGGCCAACTCGGTCAGGCCAGCCCCGACGCCGTTCAACCACTCATCGCCGCCCTCGCCGATACCCGCCGGGAGGTCCGCCAGGCCGCGGCCTCCAGCCTGGGCCAACTCGGCCAGGCCAGCCCCGACGTGATCCAAGCCCTCACCTCCGCCCTCTCCGATGCCCGATGGGATGTCCGCTGGACGGCGGCGAGCAACCTGGTCCGACTCGGCCATGACAGCCCGGAAGTAATTCAGGCGCTGATCGATGCCCTCGCCGATGCCGAGAGCTGGCAGGTTCATCAGGCGGCAGCCAGCCTGGGCCAACTCGGCCACCAGGCTAGCCCGAAAATGGTGGAAGCCCTCACCGCTGCCCTTGCCGATGCCCGATGGGAAGTCCGTCGGACGGCGGCGACGGGGCTGGGCCAACTGGGCCAGGCCAGCCCGGAGGTGCTCCAGGCACTGATCGGTGCCTTCGCCGATGTCAATCCGGATGTGCGAGGGGCAGTAGCGATCAGCCTGGGCCAACTCGGCCACCAAACTAGCCCAGAGATGGCAGAAGTCCTGATCGCTGCCCTCGCCGATGACCAAGGGGATGTGCGTTATGCGGCGGCGACTAGCCTGGGCCAACTCGGCCAGGTTAGTCCGGGGGTGGTAGAATCGCTGATCATCGCCTTCGCCGATGCCCAATGGAACGTGCACTCTGCGGCGATGACTAGCTTGATCCAACTGAGCCAGAGCAACCACAACGTGATTCAGGCCCTCACTGCTACCCTTGCCAATGGCCGAGGGGATATCCGCCGGACGGCAGCGTACACCCTGGTCCAACTAGGTCAGGCCAGTCCAGAGGTGATTCGGGCCTTCACCGCTATTCTCGCTGATGAAGACCCGGATGTTCAATTGACGGCAGCGCATAGCTTGGTCCAACTGGGCCAGGCCAGCCCAGAAGTGATCCAGGTACTCATCGCCGCCCTCGCTGATACCGACCCGGATGTCCGAATGGAAGCAGCGGCGAGCCTGGGACAACTGAGCCAAGCCAGCCTGGAGGTGGTGCAGGCCCTCATCGCTGCTCTCGCTGATGAAGACATCTGGTTGGTCCGCCAAGAGACGGCGGAAAGCCTGGGCCAACTCGGCCAATCTAGCCCTGACGTAATCCAGGCCCTCGTCCACGCCCTCGCTGATGCCCGATGGGAGGTCCGCCAGGCGGCGACCTCCAGCCTGGTCCGACTCGGACAGGCAGGCCCCGACGTCGTCCAGGCCCTCATCCTGGCCCTCGCCGATGCCGACAGTTCGAGCATCCGTCAGGTGGCAGCCTCTAGCCTGGGCCAACTCAGCCAGGCCGGCCCAGAGATGGTGCAGATGCTGATCGGAGCGCTCACCGATGACGCTCCAGATGTCCGCCGGACAGCGGCTTCCAGTATCGTCCAATTGGCCGCCACCGAGCGAGAGGTCGCCCTACGTATCCTGCTCCCCGCCTTCTCCAACTCCACTTTCGAGAAACCCGACCTATTCGGCCGCCCCGCCTACGACTACGCCTTCGACGCCCTGTGGGCCATCGCCGGAATCTCTAGTTCCTAATCTCCAGTCACAGACGAGAACGCTATGGAAAGCAAACCCCACCCACCCTCCCCTATGGAATTCGGCTCCATGCCGCTCGACCCCGTGTACGCCTGGGGTATCGTGCTGGAACCGGTGGAGACGCTCATTGAGCGCACCTCTGGCTTCATCGAGCAACTAGCCCGGGAGACCTACGAGCGCGGCCAGGAGTTCGAGTATGAGGACAAAGAACTGGAGCAGCGCTTCCTCGCCTTCTTCGACCAGTTGGTGCAGGAGGGCACACTCACCCGCCTGCCAGACGCCGAACCTGCGATGGGACGCCGCATACTGGGTCCCCGCCGCTGGCTGCACGCCCAGCGCATCCGCATCAACCACCTCGTCGCCTATTGGCGTGAGCACGGTCTTAGCAGTTAGCCATCAGCAGTTAGCGGTCGAGGACAACGCGTACCAATATTCAGCATCAAGTATCCGGCGACCAGCAACAAGCAACCAGTATCCAGTATCCAGTATCCGTTCAATCCGTTCCCGCAATCCGTTGACAGCCCGTTCCCGCAATCCGCTGACAGCGCGCCCGCCACACCATTCCCAGAAAACAAGCCGTGTCTTTCAGCGGATGGAAGTAACTCACCTTGCCCGTGTCGTAGATGGTGCGCACGTCCACCCAGCCGATACGTATTCCCTGACAGACCGCCTGGACGACAACCTCTACCTCCAACTCAAAGCCGGTGGTGGTCAGGTCGAGTCTCTCCAGGAGGTGGCGGCTGTGCAGACGGTAGCCGCACTGGTTGTCGTAGATGCGCGTACCCAACGCCAGCGACAGCAACCACGAGCCGAAGGGATTGACAAGAAAGCGTGGGAAGGGCATCTGGCTGAAGTCGCGCCGCCCGATGATGAGCTCCCCTGTGCCAGCATCGTAGGCGGCCAGAAACCTGGGGATGTCAGCCGGGTCGTGTTGGCCGTCGGCGTCGAGCGTGAGGACAGCATCGTAACCCCGCTCCAGCGCCCAGGCGAAGCCGGTCATCAGCGCCACGCCCTTGCGCCGGTTACGGGGATGGCGCACGACTATGGCACCGGCAGCCTCGGCCACGGCAGACGTGTCGTCTTCGGAGCCGTCGTCCACCACCAGCACCGGCAGGTGGGCCCGCGTCGCCTCCACGACCGGGCCGATGCGGGTGGCCTCGTTCCAGGCGGGGATGAGGGCCAGAATTAAGATCTCGCTCATTGACACATCCCTTGCGACAATAATCGGTTGCTCGTCAAACGGATACTGGATACTGGATTGAGTAACGAGCACCAGCATTATACCACGCTCCGGGCAGGCCGTCACTTCGCCGATGGCCAAATGGCCAATGGCTTCTTGACAACCTGCCTAAAGTGTGGTATCTTGCTGCCCGTTGTCACCGGCTTCGACAAGCCCGCCTGACGCACTGAGACCACAGAGGGGACTAGCCGGAGCCAAAAGTATGTCACAAGGAGGAACGAAAGTTATGGAAGACAATGATCGCACCATGGGAACCGTCCAGTGGTTCAGCCGTGTGAAGGGGTACGGATTCGTTCGCCCCGATGGGCAGGAGGAGGACATCTTTGTCCACTACTCTGCCGTCCACGGTGAGGGCTACCGGAACTTGAGTGAGGGCCAGCGGGTGGAATTCACGGTGGAAGACACCCCCAAGGGGCCCCAGGCCGTGAACGTCATCGGACTTGACACGGGAGAGAGCGAGAGACCCGATACGGTCGAGAGCGAGGGACCCGAT
>JAUWOI010000555.1 GCA_030612185.1 Anaerolineae bacterium | reverse complement strand
ACACGTGAAGTTGCGACCGCTGGACTTTGCGGCGGACGGGGTGTACCTGTGCGGGATGGCGCACTCGCCGCGTTTTCTGGATGAGGCGATAGCGCAGGCGCAGGGTGCGGCGGTGCGGGCGGCGAGACCTCTGGCGAAGCAGGAGTTGGAGGCCACGCCAATCATCGCCAGCGTCAAACCGAAGCGCTGCTCGGCGTGTGGCCTGTGCGTGGAGGTCTGCCCCTACGACGCGCGTGTGCTGGAGCCGGGGTGGCCCTACGCCGAGGTCATCGAGGTACTGTGCCAGGGGTGCGGGGCGTGCATCGTCGCTTGCCCGAACAAGGCCTGCCAGCAGAAGGGGTTCGAGGTGGGCCAGGTGTACGGGATGCTGGATGCGGTGGTGCAGTGAACAATGCATCAATGAACAATGAGCAAAAGGCGAAAGACGGCAGGAGTTGCCGATGCGTGAACTGAGCAGGGGATGCTGAATGGCTGAAATCGAACCGAACCTTCTAAACGAGGAGGCGGAAGTGGGTGAAGGGCCTGTGGGGGCCGTATTGGTCGTCGGCGCGGGCATTGGGGGTATACAGGCGTCGCTTGACCTGGCAGAGGCTGGGTTCAAGGCCTATCTGCTGGACAAAAGCCCCGCCATCGGCGGCACGATGGCGCAACTCGACAAGACGTTCCCCACCAACGACTGTGCCATGTGCATCCTCTCGCCCAAGTTGGTGGAGTGTGGGCGGCACCTCAACGTCGAGGTGATGACCTACGCCGAACTGGAGAGCGTCGAGGGCGAGCCGGGTAACTTCACAGCGCGCGTGCGCCAGAAGCCGCGCTACATCGTGGTGGACGAGTGCACCGGCTGTGGCGACTGCGCGGCAGTCTGTCCCATCACCCGTTCAGACCAGTTCAACGCCGGCCTATCCGAGCGGCAGGCGGTCTACAGGCTCTACCCCCAGGCGATACCCAACGCCTACGTCATCGAAAAGCGAGGCGTAGCTCCCTGCCGTGACGCCTGTCCCACCGGGCAGCGGGCGCAGGGCTACATCGCGCTGATCCGCGAGGGCCGCTTCGCCGATGCCTACCGCGCGATCAAGGAGGACAACCCCTTCCCCGCGGTCTGTGGGCGCGTGTGCAACCACGTGTGTGAGGACGCCTGCTCGCGGGGGCAGGTGGATGAGCCGGTCAGCATCATGGCGCTCAAGCGTTTCGTCACCGACTGGGCTTTCGACCATCCCGAAGAAGTAGCCGAAGCCTTCCGGCCCAACCACGCGGAAGAAACCAGGTTTTTCGGAAAGAACCCGGTTTCTACAGGTAAACGTGTGGCCGTCGTCGGCTCCGGCCCGGCCGGCCTGACCGTGGCCCAGGCCCTCAATCTCAAGGGGCACGACGTGACGGTCCTCGAGGCGCTGCCGGTGGCTGGCGGCATGATGCGTGTGGGTATCCCCGCGTACCGGTTACCCTACGATCTATTGCAGCGCGAGATAGACGAGATCATAAACCTGGGCATTGATCTGAGGCTAAACACCCGGGTGGACGACGTGGTGGCGCTGAAGGACAATGGCTACGACGCTGTCTTCGTGGGCATCGGCGCTCATGCCGAGATACCACTCCGCACCCCTGGCACTAATCTGCCACAGGTGCTTTCGGCGGTCGAGTTTTTGCGCGACACCAGCCTGGGGCGCTACCCCGACCTGATGGGCAAGAAGGTAATCGTACTGGGCGGCGGTGACGTGGCGATGGACGCGGTCTGCACGGCGTTGCGCATCGGCACGATGCAAGCCGATGAGAACGGAGGTGATCCTCCCGATGTGCGCATCGCCTACCGCCGCACCGAGGCAGAGATGCCTGCCCGGGAGGACGAGATCCGCCAGGCGAAAGAGGATGGCGTGATCTTCGACTGGCTGGTCTCGCCGGTGGAGGTAGTGGCCAACGAGGAGGGCAACGTCTGCGGTTTGGGCTGCATCCGCATGGAATTGGGCGAGCCGGATGAGAGTGGGCGTTGTCGTCCGCTCCCCATCGAGGGGTCAGAGTTTCTGATGGAGGCCGACGTGGTCATTTCGGCCATCGGCGCCCGCCCCGATCTGGAGTGCATCCCCGAGAGCATCGAGCGGACGTCCAATGGCCGTCAGATCGCCGTGGACGAGAACACGATGGGAACCAGCGTCGAGGGTATCTTTGCTGCCGGCGACGCGGTGACGGGGATGGCCTTCGTGGTGGACGCCATTGGCGCCGGGCATAAGGCTGCGCGGGCGATGGATGCCTACCTGCGGGGCCAAGACCTTTCGCAAGACCCTTCGGGTTTTCCGAAACCCGAAGGGTCTAAGGTAGCTGAATTGACCGAGGAGGACATCGCCCGCAAGTGGGCCACCGGGCAGATCGTGGGGGGCCACCGCCCCCACACTCTGGAAGTATCGCCGGACGAGCGCGTCCATAGCCTCTGCGAGGTCTGTGGGCCGATGACAGAGGAACAGGCCATCGCCGAAGCGAAACGCTGCTTGCAGTGCGGCTTATGCTCCGAGTGCCTGCAGTGCGTCTACGCCTGCCAGAAGCATTGCATTGACCACGATATGCGGGAGGAGATCGTCGAACTGAACGTGGGTGCGGTCGTGCTGGTGCCGGGGGCGGAGACGATGCCCGGCGACGTGCGGCCCGAGTTGGGCTATGGGCGGCTGCCCAACGTCGTCACCAGCATCGAGTTCGAGCGCATGCTCTCAGCCTCCGGGCCATGGGGGGGAGAGGTGCGGCGTCCCTCCGACGGTGAGCATCCGCGCAAGGTGGCTTTCATCCAGTGTGTTGGCTCCCG
>JAUWOI010000499.1 GCA_030612185.1 Anaerolineae bacterium | reverse complement strand
TTGTAGTCAGAAGTCAAATCTCTATATGCTCACCCGCGGCCGGTACTCCCCCCCCCCCCGTCGCAGGCCGCCGCAGCTCTCCCCCAGGGTGCAGGCCGCCTCCCCGGCGGTGCTGAAGCGGGGCATCAGTGGCTCGCCTGTGGTGAGCGTAGTCGAATCATAGGGGGTACGGGCGGCTGCCTCAATGTGGGCCAGGACTGCCGATGCTCGCTCCCCATCCCGCCGCGCCCGCAGTGCGGCCAACCGTGCCTGTTGCCGCTCCTCAATGACAGGGTCCACCACCAGCCGCTCCATCTCTACCTTCTCCTCATCTACTTGATACTCATTTACCCCTACCACAATCCTATCCCCTGTCTCCATCTCCCTCTGGTACCGGTAGGCGGCGTCGGCGATCTCCTGTTGAACGTACCCCTGTTCGATGGCGGAGAGCGGACCGCCCATTCCGTCAATCATCTCAATGTACTCCTGCGCCCGCCGCTCAATCTCGCTGGTGAGGTACTCGATGACGTAGGAGCCAGCCAGGGGGTCCACCGTGTTGGCCACCCCGGACTCGTGGGCAATGATCTGCTGTGTGCGTAGGGCAATGCGCACCGACTCCTCAGTGGGCAGCCACAGCGCCTCGTCGCGGGAGTTGGTGTGCAGGGACTGGGTGCTGCCCAGCACCGCCGCCAGTGCCTGGAGCGCCACCCGCACGACGTTATTATCCGGCTGCTGGGCGGTGAGAGTACAACCGGCGGTCTGGGTATGGAAGCGCAGTTTCCAACTGTGGGGGTTCTGCGCGCCGAACCGCTCCCGCATGATGCGCGCCCAGAGGCGGCGGGCAGCGCGGAACTTGGCGATTTCCTCCAGAAAGTCATTGTGGGCGTTGAAGAAGAACGAAAGACGCGGGGCGAAGGTATCTACATCCAGCCCCACGTCAATGGCCGCCTGGACGTAGGCGATGCCGTTGGCGAGAGTGAAGGCGACCTCCTGGATGGCGGTGGAGCCGGCCTCGCGGATGTGGTAGCCGCTGATGCTGATGGTGTTCCACCTGGGAACCTCGGCTGCGCAGTAGCGGAAGAGGTCGGTCACCAGCCTCATTGAGGGGCGGGGCGGAAAGATGTAGGTGCCGCGGGCGATGTACTCTTTCAGGATGTCGTTTTGGACTGTGCCGCGCAGTTGGCGGGGCTCCACTCCCTGCTCCTTCGCCACGGCAATATACATCGCCAGGAGGATGGCCGCCGGCCCGTTGATGGTCATTGAGGTGCTGACCTTGTCCAGGGGAATGTCATCGAAGAGAGTCCGCATGTCCTCCAGACTGCTGATAGAGACGCCGACCTTGCCCACCTCCCCTTCGGCGAGCGGGTCGTCGGCGTCGTAACCGATCTGCGTGGGCAGGTCGAAGGCTACCGAGAGGCCAGTCTGCCCCTGCTCCAGCAGGTATTTGTAGCGGGCATTGGACTCTTCAGCGGCGGCGTATCCGGCGTACTGGCGCATCGTCCAGAAGCGACCCCGGTACATCGTTGGCTGCACCCCCCGCGTGAAAGGGTACTGGCCGGGGAAGCTCAGGTCTTTGAGGTAGTCCACATCCACATCGGCGGGGGTGCAGGCCCGGTTGAGTGGGATGCCGGAGAGGGTCTCGAACTGTGCCCGCCGTTCGGGGAAGCGATCAAGGACTGGTTTGACGGTGTTCTTCTCCCATTCTCGTTTGGCATGTCTCAAATCGTCCACACTTTCCTCCGTAACCACCTACGCCGGCATCGGACGCCGCAACTTGTTGCGGGCCGACGCGGACAAATTTGTGCTTCCACTATACCTTTGCCTCTCGCAGTATCCGGCCCACCCACGCCCGAGACGGGTGTTCCACCCGCTCCAGTTCGGCGACCACGGCTTCCACATCGTACTCGACGCGGCGGATGGTGACGTTGCATCGGTCGCCCTCGAAGTCGAGCAAGGCGTAGGCGGGGCGTGGGTCACCGTCTAGCGGGATGCCCACGCTGCCGGCGTTGACCAGCCGCACGGAGTCCACGGTGCGGTCCACAGGGCGATGAGTGTGACCGTACAGGAGCAGACGGGCGTCCAGGCCGGCCAGGTGGGGGCGAATCCCGTCGTCGGGTGTGTCGGGGTAGAGGTTGGTCTCGTCGTCTGCGGGGGTGGCGTGGACGGCGACGATGTGGCCGTAGCCGGGGACCTCCATCTCTAGCCGTGGCGGCAGGTCGCGCAGGAACTCGTAATCGGCGTAGGACAGATGCTCCGCGGCCCAGCGGAAGTTGGCGTCCCGCTCTGCAATCTGAGTGGGTGCGTTGGCCCAACCCTCGGGCGAGCGGACCGGGAAGGCAGGCCGGCGACCGGTGACCAGGTAGCGGTCGGTGTTGCCCTGCAGGAAGGCGACGTTGGGCAGCGCCCGCAGGCGAGCCAACGACTTGGCCGGCCAGGGACAGAAGGCGACCAGGTCGCCCAATACCCAATAAGCAGCGGGCGCGTTCTGGGCCTGGGCCTGAATATCGGCCAGGACGGCCTCCAGGGCCAGCAGGTTGCCGTGGATGTCGGAAAGAACAGCAAGTCTGGTCATCGTTTGAACTCCTTGCGTATGCTCGGCCAATTGAGCAGCCCCCAGATGAGGGCCAGTAGAAAAAAGGTGAGTGCCAGATTCCAGGGCCACGTCTGGCGGGCGTAGTCGGAGGCGTCAAAGAGCAGGTGATTGGCCCAGACGTGGGCCTCGTAGAGGGGCGTCGCCGCCAGGGTGGACCACCGGCCCCAGGGGCGGAAGCGCACGAGGCCCACCGCGCAGGCGGTCAGGATCACTCCCCAGAAACCGCCCATCGCCGCCAGGTAGGTCCAGGTCACCGTCATCGGCAAGTCTGGCAGGAGGGTGGCGTAATGCAGGGCTACGCCCACCCGCCCCAGGTTGCCCAGTCCCAGGACCAACGTCAGGAGGCTCAGAGTGGTCACCCACTTCTGGGGTCGGGTAAGGGCAGGGCGCTTAATCCTCCTCAACCTCGCCTCCCTCAAACGGGGCCGGACCCTCACCGCTGCTGGTTCGCGACGGTGGGGTTGGGACGATCTCGGCAAAACGCGGATCGTCGCGGATCCACTCCAGGTCAGGGTCTTGCCACGCCCAGGCAGGGTCAAAATCCTCTGCCCGTGCTGCGCGCCGTAGATGCTCCAGCGCTGCGTCGGTGTTGCCACAGATAGACTCGAGGCAGGCCAGGTTGTACCAGTCGTCAGCGGGGATGAGGGAGCGGGTCTCGGCGGCGTATTTCGCCGTGGCAGCCGCGTCGCCCAGTTGCCCGTAGATGCCCGCCAGGTTGAGCAGCGTGGCGAGGCGCGGCTTCAGTGCGCACGATTTCTGGAAAAGCGGTAGGGCTTCGGCGAGCCGATGGCCGAGTCGCAGCAGGTTGCCGAGGTTGGAGTAGGCTTGGGCCAGGTTGGGGTCGCGTTCGATCGCCTGGCGGTAGGCGGCTTCGGCTTCGGCGGGGCGCTCTAACTTGGCCAGCAGG
>JAUWOI010000407.1 GCA_030612185.1 Anaerolineae bacterium | reverse complement strand
GGCCAGCACCAAATCTTTCGGACTGGCGCGGCCGGGAGCCCAACCCTCGCGATGCTAATCCGTTGTGATGATTGATCTCTCTGTTGTAATTGTCAATTGGAATGTCCGCGACCTCCTGCGGCGATGTCTGCGCTTGATACTCGATACTCAACACCTGACACTCGAGATCATCGTCGTGGACAATGCTTCCACCGATGGCAGCGCCGAGATGGTGCGGGTGGAGTTCCCTAGCGTGCGTCTCATCGCCAACGCAGACAACCGGGGCTTCCCGGCCGCTAACAACCAGGGGATTGCCGCTGCGCAGGGACGCCACGCCCTCCTGCTGAACCCGGACACAGAGGTAGTCGGCGACGCGCTGGCGACGATGGTCGCTTATGCCGACGCACACCCAGATGTGGGGATAGTTGGCCCGCAGTTGCTGACCTCCGATGGCAGCGTGCAATCCTCCCGCCGCCGCTTCCCCACGCTGCTCACCGCCGTTTTCGAGTCCACCTGGCTGCAGCCCCACGCCCCCCGCCGCCTGCTGGAGCGTTATTATGTCCTCGACCGGCCGGATGATGAAGTGCAGGACGTGGACTGGCTATATGGAGCGGCGCTGATGGCCCGGCGGGAGGCCGTCGAGCAGGTGGGGCCAATGGACGAGGGTTTCTTCATGTACTCGGAGGAACTGGACTGGTGTCGGAGGTTCCGTGAGGCAGGCCGGCGCGTCGTCTACCTGCCCACCGCGCAGATCGTCCATCACGGAGGCAAGAGCAGCGAGCAGGTGATCGCCGCCCGCCACATCCATTTCCAGACCAGCAAGGTGCGCTACTTTCGCAAGTACCACGGGCGCGTTGCGGCAGAGGCATTGCGTCTGTTCCTCCTGGGCAACTACGTCTGGCAGTTGGCGCTGGAGGGGACCAAGTGGCTGCTGGGTCACAAGCGACCTCTGCGGGCAAGCAGGATCGTTGCCTACCGGCAGGTGCTGGGCAGTAAGTTGCAGCCCAAGTAACCGGCACATTTTAAGAACAGCGGATGCACAGGATTCTCGGACAAAAACGCCGAGAAATCCATTTTGTCCTACCAACTCGTGTTCTTCTGGGAGTGAGCAAATGCGTATTGGCCTGATCACCGGCGAATATCCCCCTGACCAGGGCGGCGTAGGGGACTTCACCCGCGAACTGGGGCGGGCACTGGCGGCCATCGGCCACGAAGTCCACGTGCTCACCGGCGTTTCGCGAAACACGAAACCCGAAACCCGAAACACGGTAATCGTCCACCGCAGCATCCACGGGTGGGGCTGGCGCTGCTGGCGCGACGTCATCCGCCTGGACGACGCCCTCCGCTTCGACGTGCTGAACGTCCAGTACCAGGCTGCCGCCTACCGGATGCACCCGGCGATCAACCTGCTCCCCTGGCGGCTGTGCGGTGTCCTGAGTTTATCGAAGGAACGATGCGGAAGACCGCCAGTGGTGGTGACGTTCCACGACCTGAAGGTGCCCTACCTCTTCCCCAAAGCCGGGTCTCTGCGCCGGCAGGCGGTGCTGGCGTTGGCCCGCTGGGCCAATGGCGTCATTGTCACCAATCGTGAGGACGAATTGCGGATTGCGAATTGCGAATTGCGAACTGCGAATCTGGTACGGATTCCGATCGGGAGCAACATCACCCCGCGACTGCCGGATGGCTACGACCGGGATGCCTGGCGGGCGCGGCGGGGGCTGAGGCCGGGCGATCTCCTGTTGGGCTACTTCGGCTTTCTGAACGAGCGCAAGGGAGGCGAGGACCTGATCGAGGTGTTGGCGGCACTGGTGGCGCGTGATCTCCCCGCTCACCTGCTGCTCATCGGTGGGCGGGTGGGTAGTTCTGACCCCACCAACGTGGCCTACGCGGAGCGGGTGGACCATCTCATCGTCGAGCGCGATCTGGTGGCGCGGGTGCACCGTACCGGCTTTGTGTCCCCGGAGGAAGTGTCGGCTAGCCTGGCGGCGGCGGACGTGTGCGTGCTGCCCTACCGCGACGGCGTCTCGCTGCGGCACGGTAGTCTGCACGCCTGCCTGGCTCACGGGCGGCCCATCGTGACTACGCAGCCTGCTGTGGAGATGCCCGAATTGCGTGACGGTGAAAACGTACTGCTGGTGCCCGCGCAGGATGTGGAACCGCTGGCGGACAGTGTGGCGTGGTTGTGGAAAGACCCTGTGGCACGGCAGCACCTGGAACAGGGAGCGGCGGCGTTAGCGCAGGAATTCACGTGGGAGCAGATCGCTGAACGCACCCTGACCTTCTATAAGAGGTTGACAGCGTGAGGGAGTCACATCCTACGGACTGGCATGGCTGGCAGACAGCGTTGGTGTTGGTGGGATTAGCGGCATTGGTGCTGCTCATCGCCTGGTCGCTGCGTGGTCTTGTCACCGATGATCCGTACACCACCTATCGCTACGCGCGCAACCTGGCCCTGGGCCGTGGCATGGTCTACAACACAGGCGAGCGAGTGCTCAGCACGACAGCCCCTTTCTACGCGGTGTTGCTGGCAACAGGGGCAAGCCTGGGCGCAGATATCCCCACGCTCAGCAATGCACTGGGAGCGCTGGCTTTCTGGGCGGCGGTCAGCAGCCTCTTCCTGCTCGGCCTGCGCCATGGATGTCCGTGGGGTAGCCTGGTCGCAGCGATACTGTGTGCCTCGGCCCCACTGCTCTGGCTGACGCTGGGTTTTGAAACTGGTCTCTACGTTGCGTTGGTCTGCTGGGCCTTCTGGGCTTTCGATGCCAAACGCTGGACGCTGTGTGCGCTCCTGCTAGCGCTGGCGACCATCATCCGCAGCGACGCCGTGGTCGCAGCGGGAGTGGTGGGGCTGGCCTGGTTGATCGAGCAGCGCCCACGGACTCGTAGTAATGACTTTAGTCGTTATTATTGGCTGAAACGACTGAGGTCGTTACTACAAATCCATAGAGGCCACTGGCGTTACCCCTTGCTCTATGCTGCCATCGTCGGCGGTTTTGCCGCCTGGCTTGCGGTGCAGTTCGGCTCGCCGATCCCAGTCACGCTGGCGACCAAAGCCATCCAGGCGCGCTTCGGGCTGACCGGCTTTTACCCAGACACGACGTTCCTGCAAGGGGCGGCGATCCTGTGGCGTGCCTGGAGCGGGCAGACGTGGGCTTACTGGCTGGCGCTGCCACTGGCGTTGTTCGGGCTGGGCGCGCTGCGTCACACACGCTGGGCCTGGGGGTTGACCGCCTGGAGTATGCTGGTGATGGTGGCCTACGTCGTGTTGCGAGTAGCACCCTACCCCTGGTACTACGCGCCGCTGGCACCAATCCTGGCACTGTTGATCGGGCTGGGCGTGGAGGGCATTGGACGATGGTTGGCGCGGTTCAGGAAACCGGTAGCCGTTCTTGCTGTCGTGGCGCTGACTTTGCCGCTGGTTGGGGCACAGCTCTTCTCACTGAACCGCGTGGCTCGCGCGCAGCAGAGTCCACTCCCGCCGCCGGAGGAGGTGGCTGCCAAGGTGCTGCCGGAGGCCAAGACCGCTATCTACCGGCGCGTGGGAGAGTGGTTGGCTGCCGACACGCCGCCCGAGGCCACCGTCGGCGTGCTGGAGGTCGGCGTGATCGGCTACTACTCCGGCCGGCGCATGGTGGACTTCCTGGGACTGTTGCAGCCGGCGGTGGCACAGGCACTGGCGCGGGGCGACATCTTCTGGTCTGTGCCCGCCTATGCCCCCGACTACCTGGCGTTGACGGCGGTCAACCCACTCTACACCTATCCCATCTTGGAGGACGAATGGTTCCAACGGGCCTACCGGCCCGTGGCGCGCTTCGACGACGCGCGCTTCTGGGGCAGCCCTGTCACCATCTACCGGCGCGCCGAAGATGCCTCACCGCTGGAGTCCGCCCCCGGAGACGGGGGCTATGAGCAAGTCGTGGACCGGCCCGTGGTGGATGGTGTGACGCTGGTCGCGTTGGCGGCGGATGGCCCGTCTCTCCGGCCGGGGATGCCCCTGCGCGTGCGCCTGACCTGGCACGCCTCGGCTCCGGCTGCCTTGGACAACGCGCAGGTTTCTATCTACCTGGTGGACGCCGCCTGGCGCGAGATTGGGCAGCGCGTGCTGCGCTACGACACGTCCGCCTGGCCTGCCAATGAGGACGTTGAGGTCTACCATCCGTTGGTCGTAGCGGACGACGTTCCAGTAGGGCGCTACGGCCTCCGCATACGGGTGCAGGATGCCGGGGGTGTCGAGCGGTTCGAGAGCGAGGTGGGCTGGCTCAAGTGCCCACCAGTCAGGGCAACGGTGCCGGAGGCTATCCCCCTGGACGTGCGGGCAGACTTCGCGCGACTGGTGGGCTACACGCTGACACCGGCGGTGATACGCGCCGGACAGCCGCTGACGCTGACACTCTACTGGGCTGCGCAGACCGGAGCCGACCGGGACTGGACCGTCTTCGTGCACGTGCTGGATGGAGCAGGGGAGCGCATCGCTCAGGATGACGACCAGCCACTCGACGGCCGCTACCCGACTACAG
>JAUWOI010000075.1 GCA_030612185.1 Anaerolineae bacterium | reverse complement strand
GGGGAGGCAGGGGGGGCTGTCCCCCCCGGCGGGGGGGAGGTAGGGGGGGCCGATCCCCCTGGTGTACGGGCCTACCTGCGATTCCCCGATGGGGCCCACGCACTGGTGCGCGTGGACGAGGCCGGGAACGTCGTCTCGCAGACGATGACGTCCGTCCTGCGCACCGCTGCCTGTGCTCCCGAAACACCCGCCTTGCCTCGCCGTTCTGATCATCACGACCTGACTGCCCAGGCCATCGAACAGGCGGTGGGCGAATTGAGTAACCTGGGCGGGCAACTCGGTTCGCTGCGCAGCACCCGCCGCAAGGTCTACGAACGTCTGAAAACCTACCGCGAGGCTCTCAGACAGACGGACCACGACACGTCCGACCTGGACCGGGCATTCGACGCCCTTTTCCGCTTCCCGCTGACCGAGCGGGCCCGCAAGGCGCTGCGCCGCCAGTTGCGGCTGGGTATCACCGACCCGGGGCTGGCTGAGATGGTGGTCAATCTCTACGCCGACGAGCGGCTGGTCAGAATCATCGAGGAGTCGCCGACGCCGGAGCCGGTCATCGTCTGCTCGATGGGATTAGTAGAGGCTCCGAGTAGCTGATAAGGAGATGAGTTTCAGTAGATCCAAAATCGCTCCAAGGGGATCGCCAGATCCAGGCCGAGCAAAATTGGATCTACCGAGTTTTGACAAGACGGGTAAAATCGGGGATGGAATGAGTGAAGAGGTGACGGAATGGATCAAAGAGAGGCTCTAGATTGGGTCAAGGCAGTTCAAATTGATCGTTTTGAGGGCTCAGAAGTCGAAGTGAAGGCGGCACGACGAGGTCTGCCCCGCCGTCTATACGAGACCCTGTCCGCCTTTGCCAATTGCACTGGCGGTGGGGTGGTCATCCTGGGCCTTGACGAGACACGCGACTTTGCCGCCGTAGGTGTAGACGACCCTCAGCGGACGCTGGCCGAATTGAGCGACCAGGCCTCGCGGATGGAGCCGCCACTGCGTCTGACCCCAGCCGTGGTACAGGTAGAGAGGAAGCCGGTGATCGTGTTCGAGGTCCCGGAATGTGACTATCGGCGCAAGCCCTGCCACTATGGCCCCGCCGGGATGAACAGTGGCTCCTACGTCCGCGTGGGCAACACCAACCGCCGGATGACCGACTATGAGATCTTCACCTACGTCAGTTCGCGTGGACAGCCGACGTACGACCGAGAGTTGGTGCGCTCCGCCACCATTGAGGATCTGGATCGGGACCTGTTGGCGGGGTACCTGAAACAGATCAAGCGCGAGAAGCCTCGTCTATGGGAACGATTACGCCTGGATGGGAAATCCTTTCCCGAGCAACTGTGTGCTCTGGAGATCGCCATGCGGGCCAACGAAGCCATCCACCCGACACTGGCTGGCCTGCTTGTCTTCGGGCTGTGGCCGCAGCGGTATTTCCCGGCCCTGACCATCACCTTCGTGCGCTACTACGGCACCGAGCCCGGCGTGAAAGGGCCGCGCGGCGAGCGGTTTCTGGACAACCGCAAGTTCGAGGGGCGACTGGATGAGATGGTGGACGACGCCGTGCAGCGCGTAGTGATCAATATGCGCCACGGAACGCTGATCGAGGGCATCTTTCACCGTACCTTGTTGGAGTACCCGGAAGAAGCGATGCGCGAGGCCATCGTCAATGCCGTGGCCCACCGCGATTATAGTCCCCTGGCCCAAGGCAGTCACGTGCGCATTGAGATGTACGCTGACCGGCTGGTGGTCATCACCCCCGGCGGGCTGCATGGCCCGGTGAATGAGGAGACGCTGGACACCACCCAGTCTACCCGCAACCAGTTGTTGATGCGGCTGTTGGAGGAGACAGGAATGGTCGAGGACCGGGGCTCTGGTATCCCCATGATGATCGCGGCTATGCGTGAGGCCCACCTGGCGCCGCCCCGTTTCCGGGACCAGCGCAACGACTTTCGCGTGGTTTTCAGAAATCACACCCTGCTAGATCCAGAGGCGTTGACCTGGCTCAACCAGTTCGCTGGCTATCCCCTCGCTGATGCACAGCGAATGGCGCTGGCCTACCTGCGAGTGAACTCCCGCATGACCAACAGCGACTACCGGTGGCTGAACAATGCCACGACGGTGGAGGCGACGCGGGAACTGCGCAGCCTGGTGGATCTGGGGCTGATTGAGATGCATGGCACGCGGCGATGGGCGTATTATACGCTGGCGGTAGAGGCAGAAGTGGAGCAAGAATCTGCAGATCCTCTCGCCCGACTGGTGCTAGACTATGTGCGCGAGCATGGCTCAATCACCAACCGGGCATGTCGCGATTTGCTAAGGTGGGAAGACGAGAAACGGGGCAGGGCCTACCGACTGTTGAGCAGACTCGTGCGAGAAGGGAGACTCCGCAGGGAGGGCTGTGGCCGGGGCACACGTTATACACGCCTATAAACGCAGCCGTGCATTAACCGTGCATATTGTTCCAAAAAGCGGAGTCGCTTGCCGGAGCGGTAGATTTGCAGTGCGGGGTGATCCAACCACACGCCAGAGTGTTGATGGACCAGAGTGACCCGCACCGGGGAGGAAAAGCACATGCCTGACCTGCTTTCAACCATCGAAACCCATCTCAACAGCCCGCGTCTGCGCGATAATCTGGCGCCGCTGTTTTGTGAAACGCTGTTGTGGGGCCGCCCGCAGGCGAGTGCGTTCACGCGAGAGGTCATGGTTGGCAGGCAGGAAAAGGCTCAACTTGCCTTTACGCCGGTGGCCCAACTGAGCGGCCTGCCCGTCTTCCGCGTGGACTGGCCCTACGACAAGCCGCCCACCGTCACCCAACGCCGGGCCGTGCATCGCGCGCTGGCCCCCACCTATGTCGAACACCTGCTGGCCTACATCACCGCCGACGACCGGCAGGCCACATTCGTCTGGGCGCGGCGACGGCCGAAGAACAAGGTTGAAATGCGCGCTCTGCCCTACACCGTCGGCTCGCCCGCCCGCACCACCATCGAACAACTGGGGGAGTTGGCCTTCACCGTCGAGGAACTGGGACTGTTTGGCGAGCCGCCGGTCACCGTTGTCACTGATAAACTGAACGCCGCTTTTGACGTCGAAGCCGTTACCCACCGTTTCTTCACCACCTATGCTGATGTCTTTGGCAAGGGTGAGGAACAGATCACCGGCATCAGCGGCGACGCCCGACGGCTGTTCGCCCAAAAGATGTTCAACCGTTTGATGTTCCTGGTATTCCTGGAGCGCAAAGGTTGGCTGCGCTTCAACGGCTCTTGGGACCATCTGCGCGCTTTGTGGCAAGATCATAAACGGGAGAAGCAAACCAACCCCGACGCCAACTTTTACCGTGACCGGCTCAATCTGCTGTTCTTCTCTGGGCTCAACACGCCCCACGAAGTGAACGTCGTCGGTATCCGGCGCGACGGCTTCCTGCAAACCCGCATCGGCGACGTGCCCTACCTCAACGGCGGGTTGTTCGAGGAAGATGACGAGGACCGAGACCCGACCATCACCGTGCCCGACGAGGCCATCAAACCAGCACTGGACGAACTGTTCTACCGCTTCAACTTTACCGTCACCGAGAGCACGCCGATGGACGTAGAGGTGGCGGTGGACCCGGAGATGTTGGGCAGGATTTTCGAGGAGTTGGTCACGGGACGACACGAGACCGGCAGTTACTACACGCCCAAGCCGGTGGTGGCCTTCATGGGGCGCGAGGCACTGAAAGGTTATCTGCAATCCACCTGCTCCCAGGAGTCATCCAAAGCCCTGACCGCGTTTGTGGACGAGCACGACCCGGCCAGGCTGGTGAACCCAGAGGCGGTGCTGGATGCGTTGAAGACGGTCAAGGTGTGCGATCCCGCCTGTGGTAGCGGCGCTTACCTGCTGGGTTTGCTGCACGAACTGCTGGAACTGCGCGCTTGCCTGTTCGCCACACGCGGTCTGGACCCGCTGACCGCCTACCAGCGCAAATTGGAGATCATCCAGAACAACCTGTACGGCGTGGACCTGGACCCATTTGCCGTCAACATCGCCCGCTTGCGACTTTGGCTCTCACTCGTCGTGGATTATGAGGACGGCACTCCACCACCGTTGCCCAACCTGGATTTCAAAATCGAGGTGGGCGACAGCCTGACCGCGTCCGACCCGTCCGGCGGCCTACAGCCCGACCTGTTCCGACACAAGCAAATCGAAGACTACTTCCGGCTGAAGGCTGGCTACCTGATGGCTCACGGTGGCGAGAAACTGACCCTGCGAGAGCGGATCGAGGCACTACGGGCCGAGATCACGGCCTGGGCACGTCCCGGCGGCGGTGATAGCGGCTTCGACTGGGCGGTGGAGTTCGCTGAAGTGTTCGCTCCCTCGGCCAACGGAGGTCGGGCGCGTGGTTTTGACGTCGTCCTGGCGAACCCGCCCTACGTGCGCGCCGACGCCCAACACCGCCACATTGAGGACGAAGAGGAACGTCAGGAGGCCATCGCCCGTTGGCAGCAATACCGCAAGGACCTGAAAGGCAGCAAGGTATACAAGACCCTCTACGAAAAGTGGGACCTGTACATCCCTTTCCTGGAACGGGCCTACCAACTGCTGCGTCCTGGCGGGCAGATGGTATTCATTATTTCCGATGCCTACAACGCCGCCAAATACGCCCGCAAGTCGCACGAGTTCTTCCTGGCCGACGCCCGCATCGTGCGGCTGGACTTCTGCTCCGGCATTCCACTGTTCGAGGCTGGCGTCAGCAACACCATCCTGCATTTTGTCCGGGCTGAGCCCGGCGACGAGCACACCCCGCTGCGATCCCGCCGCTGGGGAGACAAGCCGGAGGACTTTGAGGACAACGTTGAAACGCTTCCGGCCGTGCCCCAGGCCCAATTTGGCCCTGTCCTCTTCCGCCCCGACGGGCAGAAGTCAGCGGACACGGATGATGGGTTTGTGCTGTTGGGTCAGATTTGCTACATCAGCTATGGTTTGGCAGCTAGCAGTGATGAGAAAAGATACAAAGGTGAATTTGTCACAGCAGATGTGGTTTCCGATGTGCCGGACAAGTATCATCCCAAACACTATATTGAAGGCAAAGACATTGTTAGGTGGCATGTGTGCCGAGTGCGTTATCTTGAGTGGGGCACGGAACGAGCACCTGCCAAGTTTCGTCGTCAAACCTTTATTGAGTTGCACGAGGCAAGGGAGAAACTCATCGCTCTGGTGGTTGCATCAGGTGGCCCTCCTGTCATCTACGACAATCGGCAGTTGTTCACGACACACACATCCTGCATTTTCGTCCCCTGGCACCATCTCAAAGGCATAGTCAACCTGTCCATCAGCAAGACGGCCAAGTATCGCTGGCAATCGCCCGACGGCGACCGTGAGGAACGGGAGAAACTCTCGCAGCAATTTCATCCCAAGTATCTGCTGGCGATCATGAACTCGACCTTCGCCCGCGAGTGGCTGGCGCGGCGGCGGCGGAGCAAGATTCATGTCTACCCCAACGACTGGAAGCCACTGTCCATCGCGCCCATCCCGCTGGAGGAGCAAGAGAAGTTCGTCCGGCTGGTGGACGCCATTCTGGCCGAGTTTGAGCAGCACGGCTACCCCCTGCCGCCGGAGGCCGCCGCGCGGGTCACGCAACTGGAGCGGGAGATTGACGAGCGGGTGGCGGAGTTGTATGGTGTGAAGTGTTTGGATCACGAATGACGCGAAATCTGGCGAAAAACGCGAAAGGGAGCCCGCTTTTCGTGCTTTTCGAGACCTTTCGTGAGTTTCGCGTTCCAGACCTTCCGTGTTCGAGCAGCACGGCTACTCCGAAGGCGAGGCAAGTTACAATGGGTGACAGATCTCCGATCCTTCAAATCAGCAATCATCACGCAGCCGGGTGTGGTACACCGCCCCGGATAGAAGAATGGCCAGGTCAATATCTGGGCTACTTCGAGAACGGATACGGCGAGCAGATGATCTTTGTGTTCGACCGGGGCGATGGAACGGGGCGGCTGTACGCTGGCGACGCCGGATGGGAAACGGTCTACGAAGTGGTTGGTGGGGTGGTCAAGCAATTGATCCTGAGCCCGGAGGAAGGGCTGTGGCTGCGGGCCTGTTGGGAGGCGGCCATGGCTGGTAGACGCCATCCTATCCGAGACGGAACTGGGGCGGGAGACTGACGAGCGGGTGGGGTTGAAGGTGAGCGACGTGGATGGGGAGCGGAAGCAGGTGTTTGTGCGCGGTGGCAAGGGGAGCAAGAATTTTTCAGGAGGTGCAAGATGAAAGTATTACAAAAGTGTATCGCTTTGACTTTATTCTCGAGTTTGACGCTGGTTTTGTTGACTGCGGCCGGCAGTTTTATGCCAACTGCAGCGCAAGGCGGCGCCACATACTACCAGATTACAAATAACACGGGCGATTCTTCCTATGGCAATAGCGACAACGGTTCCATTAACATTTCCGGTAATGGGCGCAAAGTAGCTTTTGTTGTGCCAGCCTTCGGCGGTAAATGGGATCTTTATATTGCTGACAGCGATGGCAGCGGAACGCCGCAATTGATCCGCGAAGACGTCAGAAACCCTGGGATTGATTATACCGGCGACCACGTACTCTACATCCATAACAAGCATTTGTATCTAAACCAGACGGACATTACGCCTTGCGTCACCGACCCCCGCATCAGCGGACCGGCTTGTCTTGAACCGCAGACGGCTGCGCTTAGCGGCAATGGCGAATATGTTTTCTTCAACAGCTATAGCAAATGGGACTGTGTGCCTGTTTCTGATGAATATGGAACGTGGAGTTGGCAATGCGCCTTTCCTTACTCTTGGAACACGACTGTGGTTTGGCGCGCCTCTGCCGATGGCACAGGATCACCGGAGCAGTGGACAAGCCCTATGGAGCATATTACATACCCTTTGCTTACTGATTTCAAAGGCTCGCTGATTGTGTTTCGCAGCCGTGATGGCGCCACTGATTACGAAGAACTTTACGCCAGCCGAGGAGGTAAAACCCAAAATCTGATAACTCGGGAGGAAGGCACCTCTAACCTGGAATACACTGTATTGAGCGCGGACGGCAACTGGATTGCTTATGGAACCTACGTTTACGGCGGGAGCAAAGATTTGCACGTCCTGCGCAGCGACGGCAGCGAACATACTACCATTCGACCTTTTCCGCCCAACACCAACATGCATGTCGTGCAAGGCATCAGCGAGGGCGGCTCGCGTATTCTCTTTAACAATGGATGGAGTTCTACTCAAGCAGAGCATAACGAATGGCTGGTCAACCGCGACGGCTCCGATCTGACGCCCGTGTTGAGCAACACCACGCTGAATAGCTGGTTTGGTTCGCTGTCGTTTAACGGGGAGACGGTGGCCTTTGTCTCCGACGAAGACATCCTGGGCAACGGCAACGCCCAGCCACAGGTTTTCGTCCTCAAAGGCCCCGCCAAGCCCGACCTGAACGTGGACGCCTTTACCCTGGACCCCGCCGCCGTCACCCACAACGCCGGCAAGTACATCCTCCCGGTAGACGTGACCATGCGCAACAGCGGTGAGAACTCCGCCGCCGACATCCGGGTGCGCCTGAGCGATAACGGCGGCTGGCGTGAAACGCGGACGATTGACAATCTGGCCCCCGACGCCAGCGAGGTCTTGCATCTGGATTGGGACATCACCGCCCTGTTGAACGCCGGTAATGGCAAAGCCACTGTCGAACTCACCGCCGTCGCCGACCCAGACGATATTATCTTTGAGGCCGCCGAGGTCAACAACACCGCTTCCGCCTCGACCGACGTAGACGCCCGCCCCCGCATTCTCCAAGTCCAACCTCAGTTCAGGCTGGCTTCGGCCTACTTTTTGAACAACCAGAGCGTGAACAATCCTATCAAGGCACTGGTGGACTGGAACGGCGACCTTGCCGGCAATGGCGACGCGCCCTACGGCGACGTCTACTTTGACCTCAACGGCGTTCAGGTCAGTGAAGCCGGGCAGTCGTGGGGGGCAGAGCACACCTACGATATGGGCAGCAGCGATTTCCAGAGCAGTTTCTCCTGCGCCAACAACACCATCCAGGTCTGGGCCGTCGGCGATTTCGAATCCCTGAAAAGCACCCTCCAGCCCACCGTCTTTCCTTTCCCCGGCTGGGTGGACTGGCTGGAAAACCTGCACCTGGGCGAGTTCAGCACCGAGGAACAAGCCCCGCTAGTCGAGTACACCTACGCCTTCAAGTACCCCGAAGACCCCTTCGAGGCCACCTGGACGCCGCCCGGCTGGGTTCCCTATCTGGGCGGGCACGAGTTGGGCATCCTGGAGACCCAGTCCGAGGCCGACGCCACCGGCAAATCGGACGGCGCCGGCTCGGTTGGCGTCTCCGGCCAGACCGGGTTGGGATTGGGCGCGCTCAACGTTGACGGGAACCTGTCGGGCCGGGGGGACGCCCGGTTCACCTGCGGCGAGAGCCTGGACCTCACCGGTGCTGAACTGAACTTCGGTATCCACGCCACGGTCGAGCAGGAAGCAGGCCTGGCCGACGTCGTCCCCGCCGTGCGCGCCGCCGAGGACTGGCCCGTAGTCGGGCGCGCCATCCGCTGGGTCAACGAGAGCGCGCAGGTCAAGGCCAGCCTCACCCCCGGCATAGATATCGCCACCAAATTCGAGGCGCGGGACGACAATCTCCAATTCGTCAACGGCGAGGGGACCGGCAGCATTGATGCCAGGGTCGAACTATCCACCGAACTTTGCCAGGACCTCAGCGCCAGCGTTTACGGCGGCGGCACCCCCTACGTCACCGTGCAGGTGCCCAAGAACCCCGGTTATCTCAAAGAAGTGGGCATTGACCTCTATTATGGCGCCACTTTCCAGGCCTGGGAGTTTGAGACCGAATACGAGCGCAAGGTCAACTGCCATTACCCCGGTGGGTGCAGCGATGTCGAGAGCAGTGGGATGATGGCTATGGCGGATGGCGCGGATTGGCATCTCATCCCTCGCAACTATGCCGTCTCCGGGCCGATGCTCCGCGCCACCGGTGTTCTGCTACAGGCAACCTCCACCACCACCGAGACGGTGCTGGTCAGCCCGGCCTACGCCCGCCCCGAACCGGCCCTGGCCGTGCGGGCCAACGGGCTCCGCCTGCTGGCCTACGTCCACGACGACACCGCCAAGCCCCACGGGCGCGGCACCGAGATCCGCACCCTGGCCTGGGATGGCAGTTGGGGCAGCCCGGTCTCCTCCCTCACCGACGACCAACAGCCCGATTTTGCCCCTGTTGTGGCCTTTGACGGGGACGGGGACGGCCTGGTCGTCTGGGAACACTCCACCCTGGCGACGAGCATCACTCCCACGCTGGACATCACCTTTGCCCAGAGCCTGGAGGTCGTCGCCCGCACCTGGGTGAGCAGCACCGCCACCTGGGGAAACGTCGTCACCCTGACCAACAACAGCCTGATGGACCACGCCCCGCGCCTCTCCGCCGGGAACGACGGCACGGTGATGGCCCTCTGGCAGACCAACGACGGAACAGACATCCTGGGCACGGCGGCCCATCCGCTCACCTTAACCTACGCCATCTGGGACGGCTCCACCTGGGGCAGCCCCGCCGCCGCTCTCACCGGCCTGCACGACGTGCTCGGCGCTGCCTTCGCCGCCTACTCCTCCACCCATGCCGCCCTGGTCTACGTTGTGGACGCCGACGGCCTGCTGACCACCACCCACGACAGCGACCTCTACTATGCCACCTTCAATGGCGCGTGGAGCAGCTCCACTCGCCTGACGAACGATGCCATCAGCGACACCACCCCCGCCCTGGCCTACGACGGGGCCGGGAACTTGCACCTCCTCTGGCTGCGGGGCGGCGATCTGGTCTGGCTGGAGAACTCGTGGAACGTCGGCGATGCCCGGACGGTGCGCGCCGCCAGCACGGAGGCCGGCTTCATGGGCTTTACCCTCAGCCACGACCCCGCCGGGAACCTGGCTGTGGTCTGGCAGGGGACGGGCGACGACGGCGCCGACCTGACCTACAGCATCTACGACGCCGCTAACGATGCGTGGGGCGCCGACAACACCTTGATGAGCGACTCCAACGTCGAAGCGGCTCACAGCCCCGCCTTTGGCAGCGACGGCATGCTCTACCTGGCCTACCAGCAGGTGGCGACCGAGTTCGTCACCCGGACGTTTACCTCGCCATCCACCTTTACCGTGACCAACATCCCCACGCCGGGGGTCAGCTCGCTGGTCTTTGTGGAACACACCGTGGGGCGCGACCTGACCTTTGCCGGGCTGACTATCACGCCGACCAACCCCGCGCCGGGGCAAGCGGTCACGCTGACCGCCGTGCTGCGCAACGCGGGCGACCTGGCGGTGGTCAACCCGCAGGTGGCTTTTTACGATGGAGCATCCCAGATCGGCAGCACGCAGACTCTATCCACCCTGGCGGCAGGATACACGGCCACGGTTCAGGCCAACTGGACGGTTCCTGCACTGGCGGCCGCCCACATGCTCAAAGCCGTGGCCGATCCCAACGGGCAAGTGACGGAGAGCGACGAGACCAACAACGAGGTCACTTGGCAGACGGTGCTCCCTGACCTGCAGGTAGAGGTGCTGTACACAGCCCACAGCACGGCGACCATCACCGCCACCGCGCGGCTGGTCAACACTGGTGTGCTGGCGGCTGCTGCGCCATTCGACGTCGCCTTCCGCGCCGCCGACCCGCTGACCGGCACGCTGCTGGGCACGGTCGCGGTGGGGAGCGACCTGGGTGTGGGCGAGCAAGTCACCGTCACTCTGGCGCTGACCGATACCGCCTCCCTGGCCGGGCTGGGCGACCTCCTGTGGGCTATAGCCGACGCGGGGGAGGCAGTGGCGGAGGCGGCCGAGGGAAACAACAGCGACTATGCCCGCCTCGCTGTCCTGCCCGATCTGACGCTGACGGCGGCGGACATCGTCGGCAGCGGGCCGGTCGTCGTCACCGTGCGCAACGCCGGGGTGGTCACCGCCACCGCGCCGGTCGTCGCCATGCGGCAAGGTGGGCCGACCGGCACGCTGGTCTACAGCGGCACGCTGAGCACGCTGGGGCCGGGAGACTCGGACACGGTGACACTCACTTTCGTGTCGGGGCAAGTCGAACTATGGGCCCATGCCGACCCTGACTACCTCATCGCCGAGAGCGACGAGAGCAACAACCTGGCAGTGCGAGAGATAATAGTTCCCTTTCGCATTTACCTGCCGTTAGTGTTGCGTTCATCATAATGCCGTAGTCATGGCTACCCCCTGCCACCGGAGGCCACGGCGTGCATCGCGGATCTGTTGCGGGAGGTTGACGAGCGGGTGGCGGGGCTACTCGCTGTCTGATCTTTGCCTGGCGCACCCCAAGGAGAACTAGGATCATAATGCCGGATCACGAAAAAATCTACAACCAGCACGCCGGCCAGTATGAACTCCTGGTATCGCGCGAGGATTATCAACGGAACATTCTCCGGGCGCTCGACAAGATCAGATCGCTTGACGGGCTGGACGTGGTCGAACTGGGGGCCGGCACGGGTCGGTTGACCTGTATGCTAGCGCCGACGGTCAAGAGCATCCGGGCGTTCGATGCCTCACAGCACATGCTTGACGTCGCCATCGCCAAACTGGGGCAAAGCGGGCGGCAAACCTGGCGGGTGGAAGTCGCAGACCATCGAAACCTACCGGTCGCCGACCAGGCAGTAGACGTCGCCATCTCAGGTTGGAGCATTTGTTACACTGTCGTTGGGTATGAGGAAACGTGGCGGGATGAACTGGACAAGGTTCTGGCAGAAATGAAGCGGGTGTTGCGACCCGGTGGAGCGATCATCATCCTGGAGACACTAGGCACGGGGTACGAAACGCCGCACCCGCCGGATGGCCTGGTGGCGTATTATGCGTTTCTGGAGGGGGAAGAGGGCTTTTCCTCCACCTGGATGCGGACCGATTATCAGTTTGAGTCCCTGGCGGAGGCAGAAGCACTGACCCGCTTTTTCTTCGGCCAGTCTATGGCCGACAAAGTGATCAGCGAAGACCCGGTCATCTTGCCTGAATGTACGGGTATCTGGTGGTTGAATCTTGTGGGGGTCCGATGAGAGAAATCCTGGATGACCTGAACCGCTGGCTGGCGGCCGGCGAAAAAACCGCGCTGGCGACGGTGGTGTGGGCCGAGGGCCACTCCCCCCGCCCGCTGGGTTCGTGCTTGGCAGTGACCGGCTCTGGCCAGATGGCTGGCTCGGTCAGCGGCGGCTGCGTGGAGGGGGCGGTCTTCGAGGAGGCCCAGAGCGTGCTTTCCGGAGGCCCGCCGAAGCGGCTCCGATTCAGCGCGACGGACGAGACCGGCTGGGAGGTGGGTCTGGCCTGCGGTGGTACCATTGAGGTTCACGTTGAGCCGCTGGTGGAAGTCCA